>CACYEJ010000192.1 GCA_902773395.1 uncultured Ruminococcus sp. | reverse complement strand
GCCAATTATTTATTCACTTGCACATATAAAAGAACAAACCAACGCTTTCCTTTCCGAATGTGGGAATGATGGGTTTGTCTTTGCTGATAACGGTACAGGTGATTTTTATGTTCTCAAATCCAACGGGTCGATTTTTATGTATAAGTATTTTGACTTTAAAGAGGCGTGGTACGCCGAAAGCTTGATGGATTATTTCAGAAACGCAACATCAAATAATTAGCCTATAATAAATAGATCCACTGTATGGAGATGATAATATGGGAACGTTCAAAGTTGAATTGCAAATCTTAAAAATAGGATATATAAAAAACGGTGATACGGAAGACTTTTAAGTCAAATCAAAATTTATTATCACAGATTTTTTTAATAATCTGTTTTACATGCTAGCTGTTATGAAGATTTTGATAAAAATATTGCCCGTATTGCAGCTAAAAATTATATAATTATTAATATAAAATGTTGAAAATTCTGTCATTGTATGGTATAATGAGTATAAACATTATCAAAGGAGGAACAATAATGACAGAAGAAATGATAATTACAGAACTAAACGGAAAAGTAACAGAACTTACCGAAAAGGATTTGATTATCTTACTCGAATACCGAATGGCAAGCGAAGAAGAAAAAGAGATTATTCAAAAATTAATTGAAGAGGCAAAAAAAAGCAGAACAGCAACAAAGAACTAATCCTCTTTACAAAAATGGATAACTGAGAATTTATTAAAAACAGCCCCGAATCACTGAAATAAAATCAGCGGTCCGGGGCTGTTGATTTTATATTTTCTCGAAAAAATCGGGGGATTATTCGGGGTGTAAAAACAAAAATTGCATAAAGTCTAAGGCTCTATAAGAACATTTTATTTGGGGTGCCTTTGAAAAAGTTTGAGCCAGTCTTTAATATGCAAAATCTTTTAGACTTTGAGTATATAAACACAGGCTGTCAAGATTCCGTACTATCAAAAATATAATCGTATTACAAAAAACTATCCGGCTGTAATATATCCCAGTCGGATAGTTTGCTTTTATATTTAGTATTTTATTTAACTTCAAATGTTCCTATGTAGTTTCCGCAAACATTAGGATTGTAAATTATATTTACTGTGCTTTCTTGTACAGAATAGCTTGATCCTTGAACCTTGTTAGAAAAGCTACCTGCATTTGCAAAGCGAATACCGCTTTGAGAGTTTGTGTCACCGTTTTGGTCCAGAGAAGCAATACGCATATAAACCTCATAACTTCCTGATTTAATATCTTCTGGGAGAGTCAATGTCATTTCGTAGTCATTGGAAGAACCACCAAACCATGAGTTAGCATCTAAATCTGTACGCAAAATATACATATTATCTCCATTGGAATTGTCAGAAAGAATAATCTCCGTTACTTTTTCACGAGAGATATTTGTGAACCCCGTGTTATCAATCTTTCCTTTAACGGTAAGCTCACCACCGCTTTTTACCGTCTCAGTAAGATACGATTCCTTTAAAACAAGTCTGTAACCTAGATGATCTTCAAAGAAAGTAGCAACACTTTTTCCTTTATAGGCTGATAAATCCGCTGTTACGTTTGCATCAGATTGCAATTTAGATAAAAGTTCATCTCCAACAGTAGCACTTGCCCAGCCACCATAGGTGTATTTTACTTCACTGCCGTTTTGTGTTGCACTGTAGGACATACCTGAGCCGAGTTCCTCACACCATGTTTTAAACTGAGCTGCACATTGTGCTGCTGTCGCACTATCAGTATAGGAGCGTGTGGAAACACCGCCATTCTTGTATTTACCTGTAGTTTCGTAAGCTGCATTACCACCGTGATAATATGCAAGATGAACATTATAGAACTCAGGAATAGCGTTCATTGGCAGCCATGTTGTACGCTCGACACGAAACTCACCTGTTGCACCTGAAAACTCACCGCCATAAGAAATCTGATTAGCCTTATCATTCAGCAGCTTTACAAATTTAGTACGTGATGTATAGAAAGTACCTGCATCATTTTCGTCCTGAATCATTCCGTCATTATAGAAACCTATTCTATTGAAAATCTCGTTTTTAAAAGGATACTTAGAACAATTATCACGGGTCATCTCATTAGGATACGATATTCCATTTACTGTTTTATTCTGATACTTAGTGCTGTAAACATTTGAACCGTTAATATAATTTATATATTCATCTAATGTTCTCACATTTACAGTAATATTATCCGGTAAGTTAGAAAGCCAATTGCTAAGTATTTGAACCTTATATGAGTCATCAGAATAGCGTCCGTGGTGCATCTCACCATACTGACCAGCCATACCACACTCAACTGCAACAATAATATCGGAGTATCTGCTAAAAACCTCAGCAAGCTGATGCTGGTGCTGTTCAAGAATGTCGAAGCTGCTCGGCTCTGCATTGCTCTCACCGTTCAAAGCATAGCAAGCACGAATAATACAAGAACCGCCATTTTTGCGAAGATTGCTGAGGGACGCATCAAGCCAATTCAAATACCAATCGTCTATTGCTCCGTCTGTGCCTTTATTATTTGAGCTCCATTTTTCCAAGCCAAGATAATAAAACTGAAAGCCTGTAGTATTAGAACCACTTAAAGGAGCTGTTGTTGAGTTCATACCGCTTGAATAAATATATTTTGTAGAAATAGTAAATCCACTATCAGATTGATTGACACGTCCAACTAATTCGTTATAAGAAATATCTTGTTTTTTCAGCGAGTCGGCAGCAGATGAATTTACAGCAAATAACGCTACAGACAATACTCCGACAATCGCAACAGCAAAAGTAATTAATTTTTTCATTGATTATAACCACCTTTCCGAAATGCTCACTAAATTAGTAAAGCTTTCGTTACAAAAATCGAACTTTAAAAGTACTGAGCAAAGAGCAGTTCAATGCTCAGTACTTGTAGCAAATTATTTACCTGTATTAATGTACGGAATGTAATTGTCGCTGATTATCCATTCGCTGCCATTATTTACTGCTGCAAATGTTAATATTGCAGAATTCGCACCATTGTCATTTGCACTTTGTGCAGTAAATGAGTTTGCAAACTGAACTCTGTTTTTGTTATTCAAAACTATTTTAAACTCCTGAACATCTGACAAGGATTCATCTGAAACAACCTCGTAGCAATCAGCGATGATCTGTGCTTTGTCTACATTTCCAATTGTAACAACGGAAATCTTTCTTCCTGTTATGATATCATTATTATTAAGTACACTTACGATACTCTCTTTTAGGGAATCATAATCAATTGATTCGTAATTATTTTCCCAGTCAGAATTCTCTGTTGCTTTTAATCTGACGTAGATGATAGCAGTATTTTGTATATTCTCACAATCAAACACGTTGATTATGGTATTGATACGAACCTTATCTATATCATTCTCTCTGTACTTTTCTGTATCACTCTTTGTAACCGTTACAGTCGGAGTCTTAGAGACAGCAGTTTCGTTCTTATAAACGGCTGTAAGATTAATGTCATTAGTGATTCGGCTAGTAAAGTTCAAATCCGAAGAAACCTTTACCCAACTACCATTGCTGTTGTCATACCAGCCATCAAAAATATATTTATTTCCGTTGTCAGATTTGATAGAGGCTACAGCAGTTGGCATTTCTGTATTGCCGTAATACTCGGAAATTGCAAAATGAGAAAGATAACCTCCGCTCGAATAATCTGTGCCAGATGCCAAACTCATATTGTAAAAAACATCGTAAACATCAAAAACGCTATTTTCAGCAATATAAAGATCGTTTTGTTCATGAATACTTGTCACACTGACAGTATTATCATCATTTACAAAAGACATTCCAACATGATAAATTCTTGGCGTATTAAAACCATAAATAACTACCCTTGTAACTGAATTCGGGTTCTCGTAAGCACTTTTCTCATCAATTACCTGATCGCCGGAATAGTATGTTACCCATGCTTCGGAATTACCGATATTACCATAATTATCTGTATGATACTTCAAATCAGATTCGCTGTAACTCTCGCCATAGGTTTTATATTGAGCTATGCCATAGCTGTCTCTGATAATCTCACCGTTAGAATCGGTCTTCAATGCGTGATAATTTTTCTGAGCTTTGATTCCTTCTATTGCCTTAGACTGTGAAATATAGAAATAATACTCACTCATAATATTCATGTTTTTCTTTAATTTATCTTCTACACTTGTATAAGCATTAAGCAGAGTTTTTTCTATACCGTCTTCTGAAATCGACTGGTTCACGGCAAGAGTTGTTTCGGAATTGGAAATTTCCATTTGGTTTTGTGGATCACGATCATAATACTTGAACTCTACCGTAAGCTCTGTATTTATCGGTTCATCGCCCTTTACATTCACCTTGCACTCTGCGATATTACTTTTTGCATCTCCGTAAGCTGCCCATACAGCAACGGTATACAGGCCGGATATTGTCGGAGTAAACTTATTGTCTGTTACTGTATAAGAATTGCCGCTGGGATCTTTTACATCGTATTCAAGTGTATAGCTTTCCTGACCGGCTGTCTTACCGTTACAATCCTCAACAACAACAGCCAATTGAACAGGCTCGTCTTTTGTTGGATCTTCCGTAAGGCAAGTAACGGATTTTACATTCATTGCACTAATAATATCTTTGAAATTATTGCCGCTTCCGGCTGAGTAATAGTAATAGCAAGCACCCGGCTGAAGCTCACCTGAAAGCACTTTATGTCCATAGCAGTTTTTATCTACGGTGCCGTCTGCATTTTCCGGATTGCCTATAAGGAGTTTTGAATGTTGTTCAACCTTGAACAGATTCACATAGAAAGTAGAACCGTTTACGACTTTTGTTGTTGAATTCAAATTATAGAGAGGAAGATTCTCGAACACCTCGACAGCTTCAATTTTCTCACCGTCAGCAATAACGTTAATATACTTATGAGCCTCTGTCCATTTTGTTGGAACAGCAGCATAGAAGTAAACATCATTCTTTTTTTCAAAAACAGCTTTTACCGTAACAGGGTTTTCAGGCATAGTGTCAACATATTGAGTTCTGCCTAGAGTATCGTTAATCTTCTCCTCACCATTGATTAACAATGATGCTAACGTATATCCATCATCAGGAGTGAAATCAATGGTAAAGCTCTCGCCTACCGCTACCTTATCATTACTTACTGATACCTGACCATGTTCAGCACTTTCACAGGATATTGTATAAACCAGTTTGTAAAGTGCGGTTATAGTTTCGTTATCTGCGGTCGGATAAAAGGTTGTTTCAGATAAATTACTGTCTGCAAATTCACCTGTACTGTTCTCTGTTGTCCACCCGATAAAGTCATATTCCTTGCCGTTCTCTGAAAGAGTTGGAACAGCAGTTACGGTTGTGCCGTTCGGAAGCTCAATATTATCAGAAGGAACAATAGACACGACTGACTTGTCTAAATCAACAAAATCAGTACCATTCAAGCTGTACATAGATTTACTGTTAAAGTTCTCATATCTAACAGTATAATAAATAGAAGGGGTTTCCGGGTTCGTGTTATCAAACCAGATTGTCACCTTGCCAGAGTTATTTGTTTTATCGTTAAAATATAGACCTCCGCCACTGCTGCTACCGATTGCTACACTTTTCTTTTCGCCCGGTTTTGTAGCTGAAAGCGACTGGTTTGTTTTTGGTGCATAGTAACTACCCGAAGCAGACTTGGGATACTTTGTACCCTCTCTTACAAAGAAATAGTATGGTGCACCATTTGTCGCTGTAAGCTCAGCTGCTGTAGAGCTTGTAACATATTTATATAATCCTTTTGTATCTGTTTCAGTTAGAACAAGGTTTGTTGATGTGTCAGACCATTCGCTGTCATTTACACTGACATTGTTTTCATCAAAGTCCTTACATACAAATCTACCCTCTAAGTAGTATGTTTTATTATTTTCTGGAGTAATATCCGATTTTATAGCCTCTGCATAAACTGAACCTGTATACTTATCTATACTGATTTTTATCTGATTACAATTTTGCGTATCTATAATCTCGGCAGTATATGTATTTGCATCTTCGGTTTTATACAGATTTATGCCCTTATTGTTGGAATCTGTACTCTTGTAATTCAATTGACTTGTTACAGATGCAGATTGATATATAAAATCCATTTCTAACGTTGTTGCATTAAATGTATAAGTATAAAATCTTGATTCACCGGAATTCATATCGTATGTTTTGAAACTGTCATCTGTTGAGGTTTTTGCATTAATCTGAATTATATCAGAATATATAGGCTCACTGACATCTCCAGAAACACCGTATACAATTCCTGTTGTCTTTTCAATGCGAATATCTAATTCGTTAGAAGCACTTTCAGGCGAAATAATTTTAACATTCTTATATGTTTTACCCTCTATGCTTTCAAATTCAACATTAATATTTTTTGTATCCGGAACATCAAGTCCAGAGTAATAAAGCTCTGACAAGTCATTCTGATTTCTGCTGTAAATTGCCACCTGTGCATTTAATGACGGAATCGTACAATGATAATAATCATCTGTTTCAGTCATAGAGAAATCACGCTGCCATGAATCGTATGGAACATAGTAACGAATTCTTGGAATATTCGCTGAAGCTGAAGATTCCTGTGCAACACTTTCAGTTGTTATCGCACTTGCATTGATTGGCTCAGCAAGTACAGTAGGAAAAAACATCGTTGCCACAATTAGAAATGACAAAAACAGTCTTCCTGTTTTAATTAATTTTGCTTTCATAGGCATTACCTCCGTATATGCTTTGCTCAGATCAATTCCAATCATCGGGCAGATCACTTCCTTGTACGCTTTTTACGTAATCCTCTGGATCGCCCAGATTTGATGTCGTAATAACATCTTCCGAATCAAATTCGATTACTTCAATTTCTGCCAAAATATATTTTTCCAATAATACTCACACCTCTCTTAGCATATTTCTTTATTGTGGCATAACGCCAGCAACAGATTTATATAATTACACATTTTTATTATAACTCCTAATCATAATTTAGTCAATATTTTTTATGGTTTAATTGTAATGAATTTGCTGGGTTTACGGTAAAATATAATTGGGCAAAGATTTAAAAAGAAGTTATTATTAGATTTCATTCTATTTTCTAAACCACTCGTTAATAAAAAAACACCACAGCATACAATATATTTTGACTGTGGTGTTTTCGTGTTTAAGAATGAATATTTAAATCAGTTAGTTTTATTTGTATTTTTCACCAATATTGCCTTTTGCAGGTAAGCCTACGCTTGCACGTAATACCTCAAGTGAATCTGCTGATGTAACTTTGCCATCACCGTCAACATCTGCAATTGGCTTATTTTCGTTTGTAGTAGGTTCAAGCGATACACTCATACGGAGTATTTTTAGTGAATCCGCAGAAGTTATTTTATTGTCACCGTCAAGATCACCAATAATTGTTTCTTTTTCCTTTGTTCCAGTCGCTGTAAGGACAAAACTTCCTTTTTTGTTCCATGCTCCTGCTGTTATCTTGCAATCCTTCAAGTTAATGTTTTTGTCGGGTATATTGGTTACAGCTATTCTTTCGTCATACATTCCAATTGAAGTATTTGTTATATTGAATATTGTATCATTACCACCTCTTATTTGATACGAGGCATTAATTTTGCAATTCTCAAATATAAGAGATTTTGCATTATCACCTGCACTCAAAAGAATACCGTCCAGATTACAGTCAATATAACTTGAAAGTCTGCCCTTTGACGAGATAGCCGTAAGCTCAATCGAAAGCTGCATATCGCCTTCGGGAGCGTTAAATGGTTTTAGGGTTGTTTTCGATGCTCTTATACTGCCATCAGCTATAATTTGACCGCCTGAAAGACGTGCGTTATTTATAGTGAAATCACCCGAAACATCAGCGTAAAGTCTTTCGGCATTAATATCGTTAATCGTAAGATTTTTCAGTACCTTAACGCCGACAATACCTGAACCAACATACATTTTATATTCCATAGTTTCCTGATCTTTATAATAAAAGCTCATATCTTCCTTTGTGCTTTTTAGTGTTCCGCTTCCCTTTAATTCAAGATTGCCATAGGCTCTGACAAATTTTGGAAGTTCTTCTTTGCTTGCACCGTAAACATTTGAGACAGTTGTATTTACATCTACAGTTCCCTCAATAACAATAGTAAGATTATCAAGTCCTGAAACAATGGCAGCATTCGGGTAGCTGTCGCCATTTTCGTTTATAGGACTGCAACAGTGAGGTGTGAGAGATTCTGTAAGAACAGCATTTTTCAGTGTAAGGGTATTCGTATTAGGATTAAATACAGCTGTACCGTCTCCGCATTTTACAGTAAGATTTTCGTCGGTGATAAGTTGACCGTTGACTGACAGTGAATAACGCTGTCCTTTAGGCTTCTCCAAAAGATAAGAGTAATCCCCATACGCTTCCCTGTATTGTGCTAAGAGATTATCGGGCACATGTACTGTTATATCCTTATTTGATTCATAGAATACAGAGTAATCATTGCCCCATCCGCTCGGAGTATTATTAAGTGTAACATCTGTTAGATTCGTACAGCCTGCAAAAGCATAAGCACCAAAACTTACATTTTCGTCAAAGGTAAGCTCTTTAAGACTTGTGCAGCCCTCAAAGCAGCGTTTGGGAAGGTATGTTACTTTCTCATCCTTTAATCCAAGCTGTAAGTTCTTAACCTTGGGAGCAAGTGTCGGGTCAGCTTTTCTTGCTTCACACCACGCATTTGCTCCGTCATCGTTCAGAATATGCAGCGTTCCATCATTGGTAAGCTTCCAGCCATTTTTTTCAAAAGCTTCCTC
>CACYEJ010000191.1 GCA_902773395.1 uncultured Ruminococcus sp. | reverse complement strand
TATTTAGTCGCACGGCATAAGCCGTTGGGTTTCTTATTCTTCTTCTTCACTGTTTCTCTTCTTCATGTACATTACGAAGAGTGCACCAGCCATGAGTACGATTGCAATACCGCCTGCTGTAAAGAGTACAGTACCGATACCACCGGTTGCGGGGAGTTTATCGGCAAGCTCATTCAAAACGGTAGTATCTACCAATTTAGCTGTATCATTCCATTCCATTGTAGTGGTATCATTGTGATTCGGATTAGTTATGACACGCTCTGTTGAGAATGTGTCAGCTCCAACTGTACCCGCAAACTCTTTCTTATAAACTTTCTGTTCTCTGTGAGTTTCATTACCTGTGGCATCACGAGCTATCGTTTCTTCTGTTGCCGTAATAGTAAATGTAACTTTATTCTCTCCCCAATCTTTATAACCGGCAGGAGCACTCAACTCGTAAAGTTTATATGTACCATTTTCGATGTTCGTATAAGCCTGTGTTGTTGATTTGGCAAATTTCTTCAATACTTTCGTTTCTGCTGCAGGATCAACATAAACACCCGGAATGGTTATAGTTCCGTTAACATTGTCTTCAACTAACTCATACAGTTTACCATCTGTTCCATCAGAAATTGCATATCCCATAGTATACTCGCCCTCGTCAGCAGCTAACTTCTTCAATTCAAAGATAACTCCACCAACAATTTTGAGGGTTTCTGTTCCTGTTTTGTTGTCATCACCAATAGTAAGCTCTTTAGCCATTTTTCTGATATCTACTCCAGCAGAACGTATTACGGTTTCATCGGTAGATTGACCGTCACCACCACCATTTGAATACTGGTTACCATACTCCATTGTAGCTGTATTCTTGACATCGTTAGCAGTTAAATTTCTTGTATTAAATGCTTCTTGATCAATTTCACCGTCGAATGATATTATAAGATGCTTCTTGTCCAACGCCAAAATATTATCTTTTCCAGAAACCGTAACAGTGAAGCTCTTATTATCAGCTGCAAGTCCAATCGAATACTTGGTTGTATCCAATTCAGTATCATTTGCATCCAAAGTTCCATCTGTTGAAACCCAAACTTTCAGATTTTGAGGCACACTTGCAGTATTTCCTACTTGAGCACTTCCTAATCCCGTATACTTAGCTATATCAGCAGCTGTAAGAGTGATCGGGAAACGAACCTTTACTCCATCATCAGGTGTATCGGTTATTACTAAGTCATCTATACTGGTGACATGAGGATCATAGCTTGGAACAGGAACATCAATTTCAAATTTGATTGTATCCTGCTTAGAAACAACTGCTGAATCACCATTTGTCGAGATGTTTTTATTCTCGGTTGTGCTTGTATCAATGTTTTTATTTGCAAGCTTGTCAACCACATTCGTTACTTTTTTGTCTACGAATATTCTCTTACCTTTTACATTAACCTTTGTTACATTATCAGCATTTTTCTCACC
Source organism: uncultured Ruminococcus sp. (assembly GCA_902773395.1). Next base: position 622 of record CACYEJ010000191.1, on the reverse strand, counting down.
ATTCTTAAGTGAAATGAGTGTCGGCTGAATAAGAACATCTGCATCTGTTGCATTTGTCATTATAAGATAATAGCCTATAACATTCTTCGTTTTGGTTACATCAGTCGGAACAGTAATTTTAGCGGCATTAGAAGAGCCTGTGTCAGCAGTTCCATCACCGTTTTCATCTTCGATTGTGTCACTACCAATCAAGTATGCAGAAAGGTCTGTTCCTGCAGCTATCTGTGCCCTGATCAATCTCTCAATTTCACTTGCCAGTGCCATCATTGTAGCACCGTCAGTATCTAAAACTTGATCTGCATCTTCATGAACTAACGTAGTAAAATCTGTCGTTGTTACTTTTGAAGTACCATCCGCATTCATCAAAGGAGCTATCCATTGCCAACCATTATCACCTAACTCTGCAACCTTATACATAGTCACTGTGGCTTCCGGAGAACCTTTCATATATTCATATTCACGATAAGGATCTGTATCTTGTGTTGCCGTTCCCATAAGTGCTACCTCAACTGTAGCAGGATGATATTCATCTACAGCGTAAACGGGCAGTGAAACTGCACCCATCGAGAGAAGCATTGCCATAGAAAGAACGGCTGCTCCTGCCTTTTTGAAAGACTTTTTC
>CACYEJ010000190.1 GCA_902773395.1 uncultured Ruminococcus sp. | reverse complement strand
ATAGGCTTGCCTTTTTTATAGCAGCATGCGATTTCATGAGGAGTTTTAAGGTTTTCAATAATACTCTCCTCTGTCATGCCGCTCTCGATATGGTTTTCGAAATACTGTGTGTAGTCGTTCATCAACACAAACTTTTCTTCATCAGGCACTCCGTCCAGCTCACGCATCAGGTCATACATAAACTGCGACTGAGTCATAGCAGATATTCCCTCATCTTCAAGGTATCGCCGTCAGGGATAAAGTAAGTTGCGTTTGCATTCATGTCAATCTCAGGGGAAATATTCGTGTGAATATAAAGTGTAGAAAGACCTGCGCCCTTTGCGCCCTTGATATCGGCAGTGGGGTCATTGCCAACCATAATAGTATCCTTAGGGTCAAGCTTATATCGGTCAAGCAAAGCACGATAGAAACAAGGGTCAGGCTTGCAGCACTCCTCGTCAGAAGAGATAACAATACCGTCAAACTTATTGACAATTCCAAGAATTTCCAGCTCGTCCCAAGTAAAGGAACGCTGAGCATTAGTAAGCAGATAAACCTTGCCGCCGTTAGCTCTAAGGTCATCGAGCAAATCAGCAATGCCGCTGTAGAGCCTGATATACTCACGAGAAGTGCGGCGGAAGAACAGAGCCGTATTCAAAACTTCCTCATCGGTTGGGGTTATGCCCTTAACGGTATAAAGTCTTTTAAACACCTTTTCAATCTTAATATCAATGTATTTATATTCGGGGTGAGCGTTGTGTATGACATTTTTCTCATCGTCCACGAAATCGCAGTAAGTCTTTTGAAGTTCCTCGGCAGTATAGGCTGCACCGAGAGAAGTGTAGTATTCGGCGGTTTTCTCCCAAAGGGAGATATCTCCCTCATCGGTATGGATATCGGCAAGCGTGCCGTACAAATCGAACATATAATTTTTGAACATAATTTCACCTCTTGTAATAATTCAGCAGAATGTAAAATAACGCTATCTTTATTATATAATGTGCGGGGAATAAAGTCAATTGGTTGATTCACGGAAATAAAGAAAACGTATTGACTTTATATAAATAAGCCAATACGTTTTTATTCTAAACTATGAGCAACTATAAATTATTCCAGATTATTCAAACGGCTTTCCACATAATTATAGGTTGCGTTAAGCTCATCAAAATGTTGGTCACATAAGCCATCGTATTTATTACACGATTTGCCGCAAAATTCCCGAAAAGTCCGATAGATTCAGGCTTTTCGGGATTTTAAAAATTTGTTCATAAAAATTTTACATTTGTTAATTCATCGCATGATAAAGAATAAAATCAGCATGACAACTATAATAGCCGCATATCCAATAAGAAAAAACTTTATTGGAAACAGCTCCACACATTCATCGGGTTGCTTTGGCTTTATTCTGATTTGCACCACAGCACCCATTTGCGGTTTCTCAGTACTGCCCTTCCTAGAGGTAAAGTGGTACCTAACGCCCTCAAATTCATATCCATAAACAGGAAAATATTCCGAATCCTTATTTGAATACCTATGCCTCTTTTTCTTAATAGAAACAATTTTAGCAGTCACCTTTTTAGGATAACTCAGCGTTCTCTTCAACAGAAAAGCCAGCATTATCAAAAGTCCAACTGTAGCACCGCCCATAATCAAAAGAATATTTATTAATCTAGTATCCATAATTGCACTCCTCTATTATCTCTCACAGCAACCTATAAATAATATTGTACAGTGAATAACAAAACTCACTGTACAATCGCTTATTAAGATTCACATTTTTTAATTGTTATCAAACGACATTGAAATAGTTTTATGATAATACTCCAAATACTTTTCAAGAAAGCTATTCAAAAAATTCTCGTCAAGCGGCACTTCGAATTCTTCGCCCTTAACAGACATATTCTTGACCTTAGCGGAATTCTTCGAGATATCATCATCACCGATAACCATGCTAAATTTCGCGCCAATCTTATTGGCATACTTCATCTGAGCCCGCAATCCTCTGCCCACTATATCGCCTTCCGCAATAAGTGACGCTTCTCTCAGTTCCTTAATCAAACTGAACGCCCTAACCTCAGCGTCATCGCCCAAAGCGGCAATGTACAGGTCACAGGTTGACGGCTTAGGTATCTCGATATTCTGCGCATCAAGCACCATAAGCAATCTCTCAATGCCCATTGCAAAACCAAGCGACGGCGTAGGCTGTCCACCCAACTCCTCAATCAGACCGTCATAACGTCCGCCGCCGCAAACAGTACTCTGCGCGCCTATGCAGTCCGTTACAAATTCAAACACAGTGCGTGTGTAATAATCAAGTCCTCTAACGATTGTGGGGTTCACGGTATACTCAACGTCCGCAGCGTTAAGGAATGTTTTTACTTTATCAAAGTGTTCAGAACAATCGCCGCAGATATACTGTAAAACTGTTGGAGCGTCCTTAGCAATAACCTTGCAGCTTTCATTTTTACAATCGAGAATTCTCATCGGGTTTCTGTCAAGCCTTGAAAGGCAAGTAGGACAAAGCTCCGATTTATGACTCTCAAAGTAATTCTTCAATGCCGCAGTGTAATCCTTTCGGCAGTTTTTACAGCCGATAGAATTAATTTCAAGATTAATGTTTTCAACACCCAGTCTGTCAAAAATACTGGAAGCAGCGCATATCATCTCAGCATCAGCCTTAGCGTCCGCTGCGCCGTAGGTTTCCATACCAAACTGGTGAAACTCTCTTTGTCTGCCTGCCTGAGCTTTCTCATAACGATAGCAGCTAAGCAGATAGTACGCTTTAACAGGCAAGCCGTCATTATAAAGAGCGTGTTCGAGATACGCTCTCGCAGCGCCTGCCGTACCCTCAGGACGAAGAGTAATGCTTTCTCCGCCTTTGGTATCAAAAGTATACATTTCTTTCTGAACAACGTCTGTTGTTTCTCCGACACTTCTGTTAAACAGCATAGTATGTTCAAACACAGGTGTGCGGATTTCCTTAAAGCCGAAGCACTCAGCTTCTTTTTTCATCACATTCTCAACAAACTGCCACTTATAGCTGTCAACAGGCAAGATATCCTCCGCGCCCTTGACCTTCTTTGTTAAAACTCCCATATCATTCTTTCCTCCGAAATACTTTGCTTTTCCTAAAAACCAAATGCGGCGAATCAATGACGACGCATAACGTCACGCCAATCGAGGTCTCCACGCTCCAAGCCATGAATAAGCACCTCAGCCGTTGCAATATTGGTAGCAACGGGGATATTGTGCATATCGCATATTCTGAGCAAATCCATATCGTTAGGCTCATGCGGCTTAGGATTGAGCGGATCTCTGAAGAACAAAAGCATATCCACCTCTTCGCAGCCGATTTTCGCTTTAATCTGCTGACCGCCGCCCTGAGAGCCCGAAAGATATTTTACAATCTTCAAGCCTGTTGTTTCCGATACGATTTTTCCTGTTGTACCTGTTGCACAGAGGTTATGCCTGCTTAATATTCCGCAATATGCAATACAAAACTGCACCATAAGTTCTTTCTTTGCATCATGAGCTATCAACGCAATATTCATAATTATTTCCTCCCTAATATAATTTTTGATGTTAGACAAATTGTAATAATTTATTTGATGAGAAGAGGTTCCAATCTCCCCTGTAATCTTGCGGAAATTCTCGCCAATGTTTTCATAGCCGGGCAAGAAAGATCTCCGCTTTTACCTGACTGAATAGACGCTGCCAGTGAATAATCCTCAGGAATAATACCTATAAGCTGCAAAGATGTAATATCAATAATCTCGTCAAGGTCCTCATAAAGACCCATTTTCCAAAATGTACTTTTATTAAAGCGATTTACCACAAGACGAATATTGTCAATTCCGCAGGCACGAAGCTTATTTGAAACATACTGTCCGCCACGAATACTTGTAGGCTCCGTATTCACCACAACCAAAGCCCTATTAGCCGGAAAAGCAGCCGCCTCAAATCCGCTGCCCACGCCTGCCGGAGAGTCGATAATCACATAATCAAAAATATCGGCAACGCCCTCCACAAGCTGCCCAAGCACCTGAGGAGCAATCTCATCATATGCATTGAGCGGAGCCGGCATTAAGAACAGACCTTTTTTCCCTGGGCATGGATATACGGTATTCTCCACCGTACAGCTTCCGCTCACTGCATCAGCAATATCGAACACAAGATTCTGAGTAATTCCGAGCATAATATCCAGACCACGCATACCGCTGTCGCAATCAATCAGCAGGACCTTATAGCCCTCGTTCGCAAGCACTGTACCCAAGCCGACTGTAACAGTAGATTTACCCGTGCCTCCTTTACCTGAGGCGATCACAATTATATCTTTCATTGCAACCCTTCTTTTCACTGTACAAAAAACGCATAGTTCCGATAATATCAAACTATCCAAATTCCCATATTCTATTTTAACATATTTTCATCAATCCGTCAAAGGAATTAGAAAAATTTATATACAAACTTCTACCCCAATTAATAGGCAATTTGAATAATAAACACGCACGTTTCACATAAATTATGCAAGTTTTTCTTTATTCTCATTAACAAAAAATTTATATGATTAAATTCGTGGCATTTTTATGTTAGGAATGATAGCAAGGATTTTTTAGTTTTCTTTATTATTCATGTAAAATTATATGTATATTTTTTGACAAAAAATTTACACTTGCTTGATTTCGAATAATAAAAGTAATATAATATTTATATATCATAGCCATGAAAAGAGGTGAGACAATTGAGCTATAAAACAACTGATGGTTTGATGAGACATTTGCGTGAGAATGGAATTAGTATTTCAGGCTCCGCACAAAAAAACAAATTGAGAAATACCGGTTATTATCACGGATATAAAGGGTATAGGTTTTTTCAAAATTCGCAAAACAAAATTCCCTTTTCATCATATAAAGAAATATATGCTACCATTGAATATGACACAAAACTAAAGTCACTTTTTTACGGAAAAATAATGTTCATTGAAACTGCACTGAAAAACATTGCACTGGAAAGTATTTTAGAAAAGGCTAACTCTGAATGTTTACAAGATATCTACCGTACAGTAGTCAGCAGCTATAACAACGCACCACCTGGTACTCGATTAAACGAGAGAAAAAAATTTCAACAAAACAAACTAAATCTACAAAATTCAATTCAGAATAATCTTGCAAAGGCATATAAGGCAAATAATCCAAAAATAACTCATTTTTATGACAACAATAATTATTCCGATGTACCAATATGGGCATTGTTCGAAATACTAACCATGGGAGATTTTGGTTATTTACTTTCTTGTTTAACATATGACGTGCGAGATGATATATCAAAAAAACTTGGACTTAATGTTTCAAGTGATACAAACAGGGAATTGGTTTATAAATATATATATACCTTAAAAGATCTAAGAAATGCAATCGCACATAATTCAGTTGTATTTGATACTAGATTTAGAAATATTGAGCCCACAAAATCCATGAAAATGTGTCTGCAATCCGAAATTGGTTTGCCATATATTAATTTCAACACCATTGGAGATTATATGATACTGATGTGTTTCTATTTAAAACTGCTAAAATTAACCAAAACAGAGATTAAGGCTTTTATAAGAGAGTTTGAAAATATCGTTGAGGAATACAAGAAGAATGTCAACCCCAACGTTTCTAGAATTGTCATACATTCCGATTTAAGCTCACGAATGAATTTATTAAAAAATTTTATTTAAATATTGCATTTTTGACTGTTTTATGGTATAATATAATTAGTAATTGGGGTGTGCGTTTGCGGACTCACACTTGGAGGAGTCGGAGTAATCTGGCTCCTCCTTTTTTATTTTAAAAACCATCTGATAAGAATATCAGATGGTTTATTTTTAAGCAGTTACCGCCTCTTTAGATTTCTCAGAGTTCTGTGCTGATTCCAACTCTTTGTTCAGGTTCTCCCTTGCAACCGCAAGCATAAGTTTAATTCTGTTCTCCTGATTAACTCTCGGCGCGCCGGGGTCATAGTCAATAGCAACAATATTTGCTCTATCGTCAATACTCTTAATCTTTCTAATCATACCCTTTCCGTTGATATGATTAGGCAAACAACCAAACGGCTGCGCGCAAACAATATTACCATAACCGGCTTCTGTTAGCTCAAGCATTTCCGCAGTAAGCAGCCAGCCTTCGCCCATTTTGCTGCCAAAACCGATTACGCCGTCAACCAATGATTTTGTGTGAACATATGCAGACGGCGGAACAAATCCGTATCTTTTCACACTCTCAATCAAGCTTGCTTCAAGCTTTGTAAAGTAATTCATGAGCATATTAACAATGTTATACTTTACCCTATTGCCGCCGTAAAGCTTAATATCCTCCAATCGGTTATCCACCTTAAACAGCATGAATCCCATTATTCCGGGCAGATTGACCTCGCAGCCCTGCTCCGCCAAGAATCTTTCAAGATTATTATTGCCGAGTGCAGCGTACTTAACGTATATCTCACCTACTACTCCCACTCTAATTTTAGGAATCTTATTAATTTTTATCTCTGTAAAGGACTTTGCGATATCGTCAAGGTTTTTATCTATCTCTTTTGCGGTGAAACCCTTACCCTTTGCGAACTGCTCCGAAAGGGTTTCTACCCATTTATCCACTAGCCGCTGAGCCTCGCCAACGTTGTACTCATACGGCTGAGTCTGATTTCTAAGAAGCATTAGGGAATCGCCGTACACAAGACCTGCCGCCATACGTCTTATCATAGGCACTGTAAGAGTAAAGCCGCTGTTCTTCTCCAGACCGGAAAGATTAAGCGAGATAACCGGCACATATTCAAATCCGGCTTTTGCAAGCGCCTTTCTTAGCAGATGAATATAATTAGAAGCACGACAGCCGCCGCCCGTCTGTGTAATCATCAAAGCGGTTCTGTGAACATCGTACTTTCCGCTTTGAAGCGCGTGTATAAACTGACCGATTACAAGAAGAGCCGGATAGCAGGTATCGTTATGAACATACTTTAGACCAACCTGTGCAATTTCAGGTCCCTCTGTATCGAGCAAAATCGTTTTATAACCGTAGTGGGTAAAAACATTTCTGATTATATTGAAATGAATGGGAGCCATCATTGGCAAGAGAATTGTATACTCCTCTTTCATCTCCTTTGTAAACAACAGACGACCCGTCTTGTCATATTCAAGTTTAGCCATAAATGTCTGTCCTTTCTATTCTTAACTTAATATATTACTTTTCTTCACCAATAGCAGCAAGCAGTGATCTTATTCTGATTTTCACCGCGCCAAGATTTGTAATCTCGTCAATCTTAATCTGCGTGTAGATTTTCCCCTCTTTTTCGAGTATATCTCTTACTTCATCTGTGGTAATAGCATCTACTCCGCAGCCAAACGATACCAACTGCACGAGATTCATATTTGGCTTATCTCCGATATACTTAGCCGCTGCATATAATCTCGAATGGTAAGTCCACTGATTAAGCACTGTTGTCGGGAACTTCTCCACCTTATAGCTAACGCTGTCCTCAGTCACAATCGCAACGCCAAAGCTTGCTATCATTCTGTCAATGCCGTGGTTAATTTCCGGATCTACATGGTAAGGTCTGCCCGAAAGAACAAATATCGGTTT
>CACYEJ010000189.1 GCA_902773395.1 uncultured Ruminococcus sp. | reverse complement strand
CGGCGCGCAGCTTGCGGCCGTTAACTGCCCCAGCATCGAACGCTCCGCGTTCTCGTCGCCTGATTATACAAACAAAAACAGACGCTCACCAGGAGCGTCTGTTTTGTTTGTGAGCCATCGGCGACTCGAACGCCGGACACAAACCTTGGAAAGCCCATAGAAAGGGGGATTCTACGTCGCCTCTTTCCAAGTGTTCTCAAAGGTGTTCTCAAATAGGTCATCATCTTGTAAGGTACTTATAGCCTTTGTTTACTATACCTGTCCACCCTCTCACTTCTATCGTTTCGCTATCGTCATCATCGTCATCATCTCCTGTTGCAACAACTGTGCCATCTGACTTCAATCCTAATGTGTCAAGATTTCCGGCTGATATTGCAACAATATCTTTCCAATCGCTTACGTCTATTCGGCCATTGTCCTCATTTCCTGTTGCAACAACTGTGCCATTTGATTTTAAGCCTACCGTGTGTTCCTCTGCAGCTGATATTGCAACAATATCTTTCCAATCGCTTACGTCTGTAGCACCCCAGTCATCATATCCAGCGGCAACAACAGTGCCGTCTGATTTCAATCCTACGACATAACTACTTCCAGATGCTATTGCGACTATATCTGTCCAATCGCTTACTTCTGCTACATCGTCATCATATCCAGATGTCACAACTGTACCGTCTGATTTAAGCCCAGCCGTGCAATGGAATCCGGTTGCTATTGCGACTATATCTGTCCATTTGCTTACTTCTGCTACATCGTCATCCTCCCTGGTTAGAACAACAGTTCCATCTGATTTCAATCCAACTGCATCCACTCCAGCTGCTATTGCGACTATATCTGTCCAGCCACTCGCTTCTGTAACTCCGCAATAGTCAGCATCTCCAGTTACAACAACAGTGCCGTCTGACTTTAAACCTATTGCATGGGAATTTCCAGCGGATACAGCAATAATATCTGTCCAATCGCTCACTTCTATATCGCTATTGTAATCTTGTTTGCTTGTAATAACCGTACCGTCTGACTTTAGTCCTAACGTGGGAAGTCCTCCAGCTGATAAACCAGACGAACACCTGCTTAGAGCGGCCTTTATAGCGGGCTTCATTTCTTTTGTTTTCTTTGAAAACTCTAAAGCTGCTTGTTCTTCTGCTTCTTGACGTTTTTTCTCTGCTTGTTCTTCAGCTTCCTGGCGTTCTAATTCAGCTTTTTTTTCAGCTTCCTGGCGTTCTAACTCAGCTTGCTTTGCTGCTTCTCTTGCTCTCTTTTCCTGGTAAGAATGGAGTCCTATACCTACTACGATTATTACAAGTATTGCTGGTATCGCAATAGCGAGGATTCTTTTGAACTTCTTCTTTTTCTTTTCTGCTGCTATAGCATCGGCTCTTGCTTTTTCTGCCTGTTCTAATCTTTCTTGTTTTTCAAGTTCACGAAGTTCAGGTGTATATTGTTCAATAAGTGAAGCTGCATTACCCCAATCACCGAGTTTTTCTAGCCAAGATATTGCTTCCCTGTAACTTGAGACAGTATGATTCTCGAGCATTAATACAGCTTCTTTGAAAGCATCCTCCTTGATGTAGTTTTCAAATTCAGCCTCATCATGTATGCCGAGTTCTGCCATGTTCTTAGAATAAAGACTTGTCTTTAATTTCTGGAATTCAGCATAAGTTATAATGCCCTGCTTGAGCATGTCATCATACTGGAGTTTTTTCTTAAAAAGATTCATATGTAACACCACGCAAAACAACCTTTTATGATTGTAATTGATAATACTATAAACACCCAGTGCTAATTAAGCGCAGAGCGTCTAATGCACACATTCTTCAATTGTAACCGCCGTTCCGTTGGCCGTTACACAAAACACATACGGATAATATGTCGTTCCACCAGATGAATTGGCTGTTTCAGGCGCTAAGTCAATATAATCAAAATCTACTCCAATAACGGCATTACATCCCAAATCAACAGCAGCCTCTTTTAACTCGCGTATTGCATTCTGGCGTATGATTGTCAAGGATTGCAACAAATACTCTCCGACATCTGCACCAGTAGTTTTCCAGCCATCAAAACCACGGCTGACACTTATTGCGTCATCGCCTGATATATAGCCGGAATACTTTGTGATTCTATACCCTTCAAATGAGTGTCCCGAAGTGATTAATATCTTAGCAACTTCAGCATCATATTCCTTCTTCGCTTTGAGTCTTTCTGCTTCAGCTTTAGCTTCCTCTTCTTTTCTAGCCTCTGCTAGTTCTTTCTCTGCCGCTTCTGATAGTTTAATGAAAGCAACTATCTCGTTTATATCTCCGTCAACAACCCAACCTTTAAAAGGGTGGTCTTTAATCTTGTCTTTGAATTTTTCGCTAGAGCGAAGCAGGCTAAAGATTTTCTTCTCATCCTTAACTCCAGATGCTTTTTGTATTTCTGATACTGTGGGCATAACGGACCTCCTTTTATCTCATCATAATCATCATTGCTTCTGTATTGTTAGGATCGATCTCCAAAACAAGCCTTGCGTATTTTTTAGCTCGTGCAGGGTTTGTCTTGCATTTCTTCAACAGCCTCTCGACATCATCATTAAGCGAAATAGTCGCCGTTGCTCGTGGCATTTCCTCTTTGCTCAGGAAAAACTTGGATTTGCAATACATACAAATGCGATAACCGTCTTTTTCAATGAACTCGTCACCACCACAGTGCTCGCATATCAATGCTTTCATAGTATAATTCGCCTTTCTTTTTCTCGTCCGCCACAGCATACCCTTTTCGGTTAATCAGGTTTCTTCTGACCGCAGGATGGACAAAAGCTAGATGTGTTTACTGATCCACAGCTACAAATCCAGTTACCCTGGATTTCTGTGTCATTTTTGTCTGGATGGTTTTGTTGTTTTCCTCCCGTGGAAAACAAGTCCCCAGCATTTATTCCTGCTGCATGCGATGCCATATTCATGCCGATGAAGGCAGCTGCGGCACCGGCGTTTGTGTTAGATGCAGCCGCTTTCATTGCATCTGACTGTGCGCCGACAAGTTGAGCGGCAGCCATTGTCGGATCTCTAAAAGCAGCATTGCGTTGCAACTCTTTCAGCATTTTTTCATCTTCTTCCTTTGCTTTAAGACCTTTTATTGCAAAGGAAACGATCTCTATCCCTCTAAGATCTGACCACTTTTCAGATAGTAGGGCGTTCATCACCTTGCAGATCTGTTCAGCGTGCAAGGGAAGAGAAGAGTACCTAATACCCTGCGCGGAAATCTGCGCAAAGCAAGGCTGCAAAACAGATATCACTTCTGCTTCTAACTGTTCATCTAAGCGATCTCTTTTATAATCTGATTCAAAGTTTCCTGTTACATTTTTATAAAACAGCACCGGATTCGCAATTCTATAACTAAAATGACCAAAGCACCTTAATGAAACATCCATATCAATGCCAATATTTTTATCAATTACTCTGAATGGAATCGCCGAAGGTGTGCCATATCTATTTCCTGTTATTTCTTTCGTATTGAAATAATATATCCGTTGATCAAGGTTTGTCTGGCCTCCATATCTAAATCTATCCTTGGCCTTATCGATTAGCAAACTAACGGATTTATCAGATTCATTAGCAAATATACCTTGAGTTCTATCAGAGTCGAAAATATATTCACCAGGCGTATCACAAACATCTATCACTTTTCCTTGCTCAACAACCATCATGCATTGACCGTCAGCAACAGCAACAACAGAACCTGATGTAATATAATTGCTTGAACCTTTAATGTTAGATGATCCTTCCGGAACTCGCTTAAAACCCTTAATTGCCAATGTATCTTCTTTGATTGAATCGCAATAAAAGTAATCAACCCATTGGTCTGCGAGTACTGTCTTTACTGAATTAGTAGTTGCCTTAATTAATCCCATGTGTATCTCCTCGTTTTTGTTCATTATGAACTCTTCATAATCTACTATTTTCTTTATTTTACATAATCAATAGCGCGTTTACAATATATATGAACGGTAAATAATGTGATGCCGCAAAACGAATTAGGTTAGAGCAAATTCTAATTATCACATCTAACCGTCGTGCTTGGAAGCACTCATAAACACTGGATGCGATGAAAAAAGAGCACCCCCGAAAACCGGGGATGCTCCCTCTGAGCCGTCAGCGAACCCCTGCCAGCTGCGCTGCCAGGGATGTAGGGCAGTAACACGCCCGCGGCGCACAAGCTTGCGGCTGTTAATTGCCCCATCATCGAACGCCGGACACAAACCCTGGAAAGCCCATAGAAAGAGGGATTCTACGTCGCCTCTTTCCAAGTGTTCTCAAGTGTTCTCAAAAAAATGAGCACATTTTAATCGAAAAAGCAACTGTAAATAATAATGGTTCGGTCAGAGAAACCCAGTAAACAAGCAGGTTTACAAGAAAAAGAGCACCCCCGCAAACCGGGGATGCTCCCTCTGAGCCATCGGCGACTCGAACGCCGGACAACTTGATTAAAAGTAGCGCTGCGCGCGGCAAACTTACTGAATCGTGCTTTAAGCTTTCTGTTAAGCCATTTTATAGTAACGGTAAACTTGATTAATCCAAATCGGCAAACTTGATTCTGCTTCTTGATCTCTTTGATTAATGTTTACTGGTTATCCTTTTTAGAATCTTCTGCGCCTGCTACCATCCAATCAGATCCGGCAGCATCTTCTTTTTGACATTGATTCTCTTTGTCTTCTTGTTCTTGCATGTAATTAAGATAAGCAAGATTATCAATGTCAGCACTTAAATCTATTTTCATAGCTTCTTTGATTCATCTCTCCTTTCTTTGAAAACATGTTTTTATCTAGTTTCTTACATCTTTATTATAAATTCTCTTCTATTTTGATACAAGTTTGGTTATGGTTATATACTTGTTTATACTGTTTTTCATAAACCTACCTTTGTAACATTTACAAAGATAACAGTTATCGGGTATATTTAAGTTGAAATTATTCGAGACAACGCATTCTTTAAAGAATCTGATAAGAGGGGCTTAATAGTGGAGGAGATGCTATGAGAGAAAAGAGAACGAGAGTTTTGGTGATACTGGTAATTATGATGATGGTGTTCGCTCTTATGCCCGTACAGACGGTTTGGGCGGATTATAAGAATGGTGATACATGTCCGTACTGTCATAGCGGGATACTTGTTTTGATGGGAGCAAGCGATACGACGCATCATTTTCAATGTAATAATACCGAGTGCATCTATCGCAATGGATATTTTCTTGTCGAGGATCATTGGGGTGGAGTAGCTACTTGCACAGAAGTGGCTCGTTGCAAAGGATGTATGGATTCTCAAAATATGGAAGGAACGCCATATGGTGAATTAGATCCTAACAATCATGTCAATATAGTGGTCGATGCAGCAGTAGCAGCGACCTGCACTGAAGCAGGAAAGACGGAGGGGCAGCACTGCGGTGACTGCGGTAAGGTGCTGGAGAAGCAAACAGAGGTAAAAGCACTGGGTCAT
>CACYEJ010000188.1 GCA_902773395.1 uncultured Ruminococcus sp. | reverse complement strand
TCTTTCGGTTAAAACAAAAAAGGCAAGAGCTTGCGAATTGCCGGTATGAGAAAGATAAGTGCTATATCTTAACGCTTTCGAGTATAATGATAATGTATTCTCAGCCATATTGATTATTTACTCCTTTTCTGTGCTTGTTAAAAATTCAACCCCAGTAAATTTTGTATAACGTCTTTCCCCTGCTGCCTGCAAGGTATAGCAATGTATACCCTGCAAACATTACAAAACATAATAATTATTCGTTGGTAGCCTTAATAAACTCATCAAGCTTCGCAAGAGCTTTGCCGCTGTCAATAGTTTCCTCTGCTTCTTTTACAGCGTCACCAAAATCAATACCCTTAGCTACGTGCAAACCTGCCGCAGCATTCAGCACAACTGCATTTCTCTTTGCACCCTTTACACCGCTTAGGATATCCTTTGTAATCTGTGCGTTTTCCTCAGGAGTTCCGCCTACAAGCTCCGACTTCTCGCAAAGCTCAAAGCCGTAATCTCTTGGGTCAAGCTCATAAGTTTTGAAATCACCGTGATTAATCTCACAAACCAATGTCTTTGCACTTGCGGAAATCTCGTCCAGTCCGTCCGTACCGTATACAACCATTCCCTTTGTAACGCCCAGCTTGTAAAGCACCTTTGCCATTGGCTCAACAAGGTCTGCACTGTATACGCCCATTACCTGCATAGTTGCATTTGCCGGATTTGTGAGAGGGCCTAAAATGTTAAACACCGTGCGGATACCCAGCTCTTTTCTCACCGGACCTACGTACTTCATAGCAGAGTGATACGTCTGAGCAAACAGGAAACAAATTCCTGTCTTATTGAGAACCTCTACGTTTTTATCAGGGTCAATTCTGATGTTTACGCCGAGTGCCTCCAGAACGTCTGCCGCACCGCTCTTGCTTGACGCTGCACGATTGCCATGCTTTGCAACGTTTATGCCTGCCGCCGCCAGCACTATAGACGATGTAGTGGAAATGTTGAAAGAGTTTGAACGGTCGCCGCCTGTACCTACAATCTCCAAAAGCTCCTTGTCGCTTTGAAGCTGTGTAGCGTGTTTTCTCATGCCCTTTGCAGACGCAACAATTTCGTCAATAGTTTCGCCTTTCATTGCAAGCGCAACAAGGTAAGCGGCAGTTTGTACCTGCTCAGTCTGACCGCTCATGATTTCGTCCATAACCTGCTCTACTTCTTCGGGTGAAAGGTCTTGTTTATTTGAAAGTTCGATAATTGCTTCTTTAATCATTTTGATGTTACCTCCAGAAAATTCTTTATAATAGTGCTGCCCTGCGGAGTCAATATTGACTCAGGGTGAAATTGTAATCCATAAACTGGATATTCCTTATGCCTTACTGCCATAATTTCGCCGTCGTCCGTTTCAGCGATAATCTCCAGTGATTCGGGGAAGTTGTTTCTCTCTGCCGCCAATGAATGATATCTTGCAACCTGAACCGGATTGTGAAGTGATGTGAATATCGGGTCATTCACAATTTTTACATTGGAAGATTTTCCGTGAAAAAGTTTTTTTGCATACGTCACATTTGCCCCGAACGCTTCACAAATAGACTGATGACCCAAGCATACTCCAAGAATAGGAAATTTTGTATACAGTTTCTTCACCACATCAATACACACGCCTGCATCACGTGGTCTGCCCGGTCCGGGAGATAGAATTATATGCGTTGGACCTAGAGCTTCAATCTCCTCAACCGTCATAGCGTCGTTGCGGATTACCTTAATATCGGGATTAATTGCACCTATCGCCTGATACAGGTTATATGAAAAGCTGTCGTAATTGTCAATCAGTAAAATCATTATTCTGCCACCTCCAGTGCGTTTACTACTGCTTTAGCCTTGTTGATACATTCGTTGTACTCGTTTTCCGGCACTGAGTCTGCAACAATTCCGGCACCCGAACGAACGAAAACTCTGCCATTCTTTTTGAAGGCAAGTCGGATTGCTATGCAGGTATCCATGTCGCCGTTAAAAGCAAGGTAGCCGATTGCACCGCCGTAAATGCCACGCTTATTGTTTTCGCTCTCACTGATAATCTCGCAGGCTTTAAGCTTTGGCGCGCCTGAAAGAGTACCTGCCGGAAGCACCGCGCTTATAGCGTCCAAAGCATCGCAGTCCTCACGAAGTCTGCCGCTTACAGCAGAACCAATGTGCATTACGTGTGAATAGCGTTCGATGTTCATATACTTATCAACCTTGACCGTGCCAAAGTCTGAAATCTTACCCAAATCATTTCTGCCTAGGTCAACCAGCATATTATGCTCCGCAAGCTCCTTTTCGTCTGAAAGAAGCTCCTTTTCGAGAGCGATATCTTCATCATATGTTTTGCCTCTAGGGCGTGTGCCTGCAAGCGGATATGTGGTAACTGTGCTGTCGTTTAGCTTTACGAGAGTTTCGGGTGACGCTCCGGCTATCTCAACATCGTCGCTCGAAAAATAGAACATATAAGGAGAGGGGTTCGCTGTACGAAGTCTGCAATAGGTGTAGAACAAACTGCCCTCATATTTTGCCGCAAGCCTGTTTGACAGAACAACCTGAAAGATATCCCCCTCGTAAATGCGGTGCTTAGCATTTTCTACCATTTCGCAAAATGCTTCTTTATCGAAAAGCGGTGTGAGCGGCTCGGCGAGTTTGCCAATTTCTTCAATTTTCGGTTCAACGTCTGTAAGAGTTAGTGACATCATTTTAAGGTCAAGAACTGCTTTGTTGTAGTTAGTTTCGAAATCGTCTGTTTTCACATTTGTGATGAAGATAATTTCGTTCTTTTCGTTGTCAATCGCAATCACTTTATTAAAAAGCATAAGGTCAACATCGCAGAATTTCTCCTCATCGAGTATATCGAATTTGAGATGCGGCTCGCTGTACTTGATAAAATCAAATGCAAAATATCCTACTAATCCTCCTGTAAACGGGGGCAGCTCCGAGAGCTTAGGCGACTTATTTTCGCTTAGGATTTTACGGATATAATATTTAGGGTCGGCATTTTCAAAAGTGAGGTCTGTACCTGAGCGAAGCCTAACTTTGCCGTTGCGGCACGTAAGCTCTAAGGACGGATCAAAGCCTAAAAAAGTATATCGTCCGTTGGTGGTATTTTTCTCGGCTGAGTCCAGAATAAAAACGTTGTGACTTATGTTTTTGAGAATCTGATAAATTTCCGTTTCGGAAATATGACAAGGTTCAGTAAGCGTAAGCGGAATAGATTTAAACTCCTCATTCTCCGCAAGCTTAAAAGCCTGCTCTTTTGTGGGATAAAATTTCATAAAAACAACCTCCTTTAATCGTCCGTAAGGTAATAAAAAAAGCCCTTGACAGACTATTACAAATCTGTCAAGGACGGAAAATTTCATATAAAAAATCCGTGGTGCCACCTTGATTCACGATATAAAATATCGCACACTCTGCGGAATACTAACATATTCCCGACTACTAACGTAAGCCAACACGTCACCGAATACTAAGCCGCAAAAAATATAATACAGCCTTTGACGATGCCCTCAGCGATCCATTTAATAAGCAGTAACGGCTCGGCTCTCAGCGCCCCAAGCTCTCTGTGCGTTCTTTAATCCTATTTTTATCTTCGCCTCAACGGTTTAATATTTTATTGTGATTATCATTTTATCACTTAAAAATCTAATTGTCAATAGGTTTTGAAAAAATTTTTTTTAGCTGCACAACTATGGATAAACTACTCGCTTTTTTCGCTTGTTATCTCTGAACTTAGCTGCGGAAAAATCACCGCAGAAGAGGTACTTTCATTCGCCGCCTCACTGCTTGTCACCGATGACCTCGGCTCTTCTACAGAAGCCGCACTTGAAACATCTGCCTCCTGCGAAGATGTTTTGCTTTCCGTCTTAACGGCGGTCTTTGAAGCGCTCACCTCATAAGCAGCGTCAAGACTGACAACAGCATTTTCGAAGTCAAAGGTGTACGACTGATACAGCTCATCATCAATAAACACCTCTACAGCTTTAGCACCCTCGTTAATATTTCTCGTTATGCTGATATCATAAGTTGAACCCGACAGGAAAGAATACTTCTTCTTTTCAAGCTCCGAAATATTGATACCGTCACATTCAACCCTGATTGTAAAAGGTGTTTTCAGTCCGGCAAGGTCAATTGTTGCGTCAAGCTGCACCGGTACCGGCTCACCCTGACTTATGGTAATAGGAATCTCCGTACCCTTAATGACCTTTATTCCCGGCTCGGTAGCCTGTCCGGCAACCCTTCCGGTGTCGTACTCGTTGCTGTAATCGTAGTCGATTGCACCAACTTTAAGCCCCAGTGACACAAGCTCGTCGGTAGCCTCCTGAAGAGTCTTTCCTCTAAGCTCCGGCACTGCAACGCTGTTTTCAGCAATAAAAAGCTTAACGGTAGAATTAACAGTCACCTTGCTGCCGTTTGACGGTTCGGTGCTTACTACAGTTCCGTCGGCATAATCGTCATTGTTGACAATCTCCACCTCACTGTTCAAGTACAAGGATTTAAGTGCGTTTTCCGCAACCGACTGAGTCATCTTTGTGAGAACAGGCACAGTCACCTCATACTCGTCTGTATTGACAGTCAGGCGAATATGCGTACCTTTTTCCACTCTTCGTGAATTTCCTATCGGCGTTTGATTAACCACTATATCAAGGTCTGTATCGGGGGAATAGGTTTTGATAATCTCAAAGTCAAATTCCTCATGATTTTCAGTATCAATTTCATTGATATTCATTCCCACAAAATCAGGAATA
Organism: uncultured Ruminococcus sp.; assembly: GCA_902773395.1. Next base: position 1,895 of record CACYEJ010000188.1, on the reverse strand, counting down.
ATTACCGTTCTGTTTCTATTGTACGCCACGCCGACAAGTGCAGCCAACACAAGAAGAGCAACTGTTATTCCTGTAATCAGCGGAACAGATACTTTAGACTTGTTTTTCTCAGGCACAAGCGGCTGCGGCTGTTTTTGCGGTTCATTCGTTTTTGTTTTGGTTTGGGTTTGCGTTTTTGTTTTCTGTTCTGTTTTTCTTTCAATAGTAATTACAGTCGGCTGATATTCCTTTTCAATTGGATTATCAGTTTCATAAGGTTTTGATTCAACATAAGATTTCCACTGCTTTCTGGAAATTCGCTCCGTTGCCACCTTATCGGGATTTTTAGGTTTTTTCTTTTCAGGACGCTTAAAGTCCTTTAAAGTCATAATCTGGTCAAGAAGCTCCTGTGCTGTTTGAGTACGCTCCTCAGGGCGGACAGCAAGAGCCTTACTTAAAATATCATCAAGCTGCGGCGGAAGACCTTCTCTCAGTTGTGAAACCGGCAAAAGAGTATCTTTGAGCAATCGTGAATTTGCAAACTCCGGTGTAACGCCGGTGAGCATATAGTACATTGTTGCAGCAACAGCATACACATCAGTCCAAGAATTCTGTTCAAGCTTATTGTCATACTGTTCAATCGGAGCATAGCCCTGCTTTAGAATAATAGAAATACTCTTCGACATAGAGAAAGTATTCTGCCTTGCCGCTCCGAAATCAATCAGAACAATTTTGCCTTCTTTAGTTTTAATAATATTTTGCGGAGATATATCACGATGAATGATACCTGCCTGATGAACCTTAATAAGGCTTCTCAGCACCGGCACCATAATATTCATAGTTCTGCCGAAGCCCAGCACTCTGTTTTTCTCAACCATTTGAGCAACCGTATCGCCGCTCAAATACTCCATAACTATATATGCCGTGCCGTTATCGGCAAAGACATCGTACACATTAACCACACCGTCAATCGAGCCAAGATTTGCAAGCCGCTGAGCCTCCTCCTGAAAGCTCTTCAAACCGTTCTGATAACGCTCCCCACGCTCTCCGCTGAGAGGAGTAACGGTAGTTTCGCCCTTTTGACGAGTAACGCACTCATTCGGAAAAAACTCTTTTACAGCCACCTTACGTTTAAGAGCCTTGTCATAGCCGATATAGGTAATGCCGAAGCCGCCGTCACCAAGAACTCTGCCCAGCACATAACGCTGCTTTAGGACCGAACCCGCAGGCAGACAGGTGTTGTCATTTGTTGGACCTACAATATCATTTCCGCAGAACGGACATATTACATCAAGATCTTCATCATACTCTTCCATACAATAAAAACATCTCACAGTCCGATCCCCTCCTTCATACATCTTTCTGCTTTTTAATAAATATTACAATTCGGTAACTTAGATTATAACACAAATCTGCTTTTGATACAAGAGGAAAAATGTAAATAAAAGAATAAATAATAATCGACTTAATTTTTCTCAAAAATTCATGACAGCAAAAGACTTTTAAAGATAAAAAATATTTTATGTCATTCTACAGGAAATTCGGTTTTCTGTCCTGCATTAGACGAAACATTCAAACCTACCGAGTATCTGAGAATATCAAGACTGTCTTTAGATGTAATCACTCCGCTGCCGTCTACATCTGCTAAAAATTCTTCAAGAGGCGCGAACTCTTCCAGCTTAACAGAACGCCTAAGCGCCAACAACGAATCATAAGACGTTATCTTGTTATCTCCGTCAATGTCACCGTACTGATATATTACCTTAGGGGAATCGCTGTTTGTATCGGTGTCGTTTTCGGAATCTTTATCCTTATTTGTTTCTGTGTCGCTTTCAGAATCCTTATCCTTGTTTGTTTCCGTGTCGTTTTCGGAATCTTTATCCTTGTTTGTTTCCGTGTCGTTTTCGGAATCCTTA
>CACYEJ010000187.1 GCA_902773395.1 uncultured Ruminococcus sp. | reverse complement strand
TACTTGCTCTATCATAGTTTGTTTAAGTTTCGCTGAGGGTAGTTTATTTCTTTACGCTGATTTATTTCGTCAGCGACTGGGCTCTGCATTAGGAACACCTGCCAATCAGTCTACGCCTGGCGGCTTGACTTCTTGGGGTGTTCCGTCACCCGCAAACTTTTGAAAAAGTTTGATCAAAACTTTATATATTATCCCAACGAGTTGATTAAAAAAATCACCTAAACGCAACCGCCAAATATTGATACCCCGAATTATTAAGCCGACATTCCACACCATTCACAGTCCCCTGCAAAACAGTCAGCGTATCCCCCGAAAGCGAACACCCTGTACAGCCGCCGTAATCACCCACTGCAGCGCAGCTATTCACAATCAACGTGCTTGACGAGAACTCCGACATTGGCTTCTCAACAGCAAAATAAATCACAAACTGCGGCTCAAAGTTAAACGAAATATTCCTCGAACTCGCCCCCGTGCCCTGCAGCAGCCTAATCTGATACGGCGTTCCCACACGAGCCTTTTCATCAGCAGTAAGATGACGCTCCTGATTGCTGAAATGACTGTACATATACGTGTCAATAATGCTGTTATCCAGCACAAAATCCGATCTTGTCGGTTTATCGGTTTCTACCCACTGATTAAGCAGATAATGCGGTGTTTTATTTGTTGATGACATAAAATCCCTCCTGTTTAAATATCTGTATATTCAAAATCCTCCCAAGTCATTTGAAGAGCGTCTATCTCTCTGAAAGTCTTTTCCGAACTGTCGTAACCAGCCCACGTTGTACTTCTGAAATCAATAAGAAACGTAAGGTGGCACGGTAAAAACTGCTTAGCTCGACTAACGATATATTTCCTCTCGCTCAGCGTATACGAGCCGCCAATCGGCTTGATGTACAAATCAAAGATACTCGGCAGCTCCTCAATCTCACATTCAAGCCCCAGCGATCTGAAAAATCTAGTAATGCCGCCCAGCGTATTATCGTTGGAATTAAGTCTTAGCAGCGATTCAATCATCTCACGTCTGCTTTCTATCGGCAAACCATTCCCAAGCGTGCCGACAATTTTCTCATAAAAAAGCAGCCCGTCACTCTCTGCCGTAGCGACAATACTCTCCCTAATAATCTCGTCAATCCCGCCCGAAAAGGCGTCAAGCTCCTGAGCATAAGCTTTAAGCTCCCTGTCAACAAAGCTGTTTCCGTCAAGGCTGTACACACCAACCGAACCCATAGCCTGAACCATACTGTTATAGCTGCTCACAGCTCCTGCACCCCCGTCACATAAAAATTTCTCGGAACAATAATGTAGTTATCGCTAACAGTTCTATTCACCATTATGTCGCTGTCAAAGGTATAATTCTTCACACCCTCAACCTGCATAATATACCTGAACATATCCGACACATACATAGTTTCTCCGGCAGCCAGCGTACTGAAATACTGCCGCACATTGTCCTTGCACCGCTGAGTGACCTCTTGAATGTTGTAGCCTTTTCTGCACGTATAATTAAAGTAAATATCCATATAACTTGGCGTAAGGGCGGCAACTCTGATATCGACATTAATCTCTCTCATAGACGCAAGCTTTGAGTAAACCTCGTCAATCAGCTCCTGAGAGGGGCTGCCCTGATCCGTCCAGATAAACACATCAACCGTGCCTGCGCCTCTGTTTCGAGGAATGACGCCCACAGCCGTAACGCCGTTCACCTCCATAGCACTTTTGATGTAAAATGCTTTGTTAGTACCGTTTGAAATATTTGAAAACGTGTCGATAATTCTAGCTCTAAGCTGCTCATCGGTTTCGACATCTCTGCCGCCGGAGAAAGCCTGATTACTAACTCCGCTGATACCGGCAACAGAAGTTACAATCACGCAAATAGTATCGGCAAGCACATTGCCGCCAGCCCCGACAGCAACCGCCTCCGCCGCCACGTCAACAGAGCTTTCGCCGGAAGAAATCACAGCTTCGGCGGTAGTGATAAATCTTTGCGGATAGCTGCCGGAAGCAGCGCACACAGTACCCTGAGGTATAGTAATTTGCCCCTCCGTATTATCGGTAGCAAAGGTAATAACGCCCACAGCCTTACTGCCCTGTTTTCTCGAAAGACCTCTCGACTGAGCGTGAAGATCGAGGTACTCACCCACGGCAGAATCCGGAAACATCTGCAATTTCAGCCAAGCGACCTCTGTTTGCAGCGAAAAAATCTCACCTGCAAGCACACTCATTCTCACGCCGATATCAGACGCTTTATCGGGGTCAGCGCCTGTAAGCGCGCGATATTTTTCTTTCATACCATTTAAAATATCATCATAAGTTCTCAAAGCAATTTTACCTCCAAATAATTTTCCAATTCATCAAACACGACTTTAAGCCGCAAGAACCAATCGCCGTCAATGTGGCTAACGGTAACGTCCTCAACGGAAATTTCGTTCTCCTTAACCAACGCTTCACGGCAAAGCTGCCAAGCGAGGTTATTTTCTTCGCCCTCGGTGAAATCGCCGTGGAAAATCGGAGAGAAATCCGCGCCAAAATCTCTGTCATAGATAAAGCTGCCCTTAAAAGTTGAGAGGATAAATCTCACTCTCTGGCACGCCTCGTCAATAGAGGAAACTGTTTCAACGCAGCCGCATTCGTCAATACTGAAATCACCGTTTACATAAGTATCCAATTTAAAGCTCCTTTCAAAGAATTGTAACTGTTCAGTCAACCCTATAGTACTTTACTGTATGATTTTGTTTTCCTTTTTCATTTATAATTTGCTTA
>CACYEJ010000186.1 GCA_902773395.1 uncultured Ruminococcus sp. | reverse complement strand
CGCCCTCTGTCGCCGGGCGGGCGATTTACTTTTGGAGCACGCCGATCGTCCACAAAAGCGTGCTAAAGAGGGGGCAAAAAAAGTCGTTCGGAAAGTTATTTTAAATTTTGAAATTTTTTAAAATTTTACTTTAAAAATTCATAGATTATCATATTTAATTCAAAATCTATTAATAATTTACAAACAGTTAAACTATTCAGATGAAAATTAAAGTATAATCATTACATTAAAGTGTATCATCATAAATGGATTTTTTACGCTTCTCGATATAATACACATGTAAATTTTAGAAAGGGGAATATTATAAGTGTTTACAAAATTTAGTGTGAAAAAACCGCTGACTGTATTTGTAGCAGTTATACTGGTAATTGTACTCGGTGTAGTATCGTACCTCGACATGACGCCTAGCTTGTTTCCAAGTATGGAGCTGCCTTACGTTATCATCGTCACTACCTACATAGGGGCAAGCCCTGAGTCAGTCGAAACTACCGTTACTCGTCCGCTTGAACAGGCAATGGCTACACTCGATAACGTTGTCGAGGTGTCGTCAAGCTCAGCGGAGAATTATTCAATGGTAATGGTGGAGTTTGCCGAGGACGCCAATATGGATTCCGTAACGGTTGATGTCAACAGCAAACTTACCCAATTGAGCGGCAGTTGGGACGATAAGGTCGGTACACCTTATACGATGAAAATTAACCCGAATATGCTGCCTGTTGCTATTGTCGCTATCAGCAAGGAGGACAGCACTATTTACGAGCTTTCGGACTTCACAAAGAATACTCTCGAAAATAAACTTGAGGGTATTGACGGCGTTGCTTCCGTTTCCATTGGCGGTATCGTGGAGCAAAGTCTTCAGGTTGAGCTGTCGGAAAGCAAAATTAAAAATGTAAATAATACTATTAAAGATGCAGTTCTCGATCAGTTTAAGGACGCCGAAAAGGAACTTAGCGATGCGAAATCTCAGCTCAATGACGGATTGCAGCAGGCTAAGGACGGAAAGGCTGAAATAGAAAAGGGTAAAGAAGCTATCAATGAACAGCAGGAGGAGCTTGCCGCTCAGCTTGCCTCAGCCGAAGCCGAGATTTCCGCAAAGGAGCAGGAGCTTCTTACTACAAAGCTTACTCTTGTTGATACAATCGCTGAGCTTACCGATAAAAAGGAACAGCTTCAAACTACGTTGAATTTGATGAAGGAACTGCAAAAGGCAATTCATGAGGTGACTTCAAGACGTGATAACCTCAGCAATGAGTACGCTGAGCTTAATGAACTCAGCAACTCTTACAGCTCTTTAAAATCAAGCAGCGATGATTTGGACGCCGCTCTTGCTGCTATCGAGAATGACGAATCTCTCTCTGAGGAGAAAAAAGCAGAAGCAGTCGAAGCCTTTAAATCAAGTGCCGAGTACGTTCAGTCAAAGGCTGCACTTGCCGAGTGCGAAGCTCAGATTACTGCTCGCGGCTTGACTCCGCTTACCCTTGAGGTGACACTCAGAGCTACAAAAAGTGCCCTTGACCTTGCGGACTCTTCTATGGAAACTCTTGATAAGGGTTTGGAAAAATTAGGCACTTCTTTTGAATCAATTGACAATGACGTGGCTGCTGTCGAAAGCGGTATTGCTCAGATTGACGAGGGTATCGCAGCTCTTTACGATACGATTAATCAGCTTGACGAGGGAGCTGTCAGCATTAAAGAAGCTAAAAAGGAGCTTGGCACTCAAAAATCTCAGGCGGAATATCAGATTAGTTCAGCCTCTACAGATTTGAAAATTACAGAATCAACGGTTGATTCTACTATCGCACAGTTGGAGCAGTCTAAAACTACTCTCGATGATGCTGTTAAGCAGTTGAACGACTCCAAAAAAGACGCTCTTAAACAGGCTGATATTACTAATACTGTTAATATGGAGATGATTTCTCAAATTCTTACAGCACAGAACTTTTCTATGCCGGCAGGATATCTCACAGGCGGCGAGGAGAATATGCTCGTAAGAGTAGGCGATAAGTTCGGCAGTGAGAATGAGATTTCCGATTTGCTTCTGTTCGATCCGGGAATTGACGGTATAGATCCGATTTTTCTTTCTGATGTTGCCGACATAAAAATGGTTGATAACAGCGATGAAATATATGCAAAATTAAACGGTAAAAACAGCGTTATGGTTTCATTTACAATGCAGTCAGATGCCGCAACTGCCGAGGTTTCCGATAATATCAGAGATTCTCTCGAAAAGCTTACTGAGGAATATCCCGACTTGAGCTTCACAACGCTTATGGATCAGGGCGATTATATACACCTTATTGTTGATTCTGTTATAAGCAATTTGCTTTGGGGCGGTCTTTTTGCAATTGTGATTTTGCTTTTCTTTTTAAGAGATTTGCGGCCGACATTTATTATTGCATGCTCAATTCCTATAAGTGTAATTTTTGCAATTGTGCTGATGTATTTTTCGGGAATTTCTTTAAACCTTATTTCGCTTTCGGGTCTGGCAGTGGGCGTTGGTATGCTCGTTGATAACTCTGTTGTTGTTATCGAGAATATATATCGACTTCGCAACAACGGCGCTACTCCCGTTCAGGCGGCTGTTTCCGGTGCTGTTCAGGTTACAGGTGCGATTATCGCTTCAACACTTACTACGGTTTGCGTGTTTCTGCCGATTGTGTTCACAAAGGGACTTACAAGAACACTGTTCCAAGATATGGCTTTGACAATAGGATATTCTCTCTTTGCGAGCTTGATTGTTGCGATAACGCTTGTTCCGGCGATGTCACAGGGTATGCTCAAAAAGCAAAAGGTTAAAAAGAACGGCAAAAGCGGCGAGTCAAAATTTGCCAATAACTACAGAAAATTTGTCGGCTTTACGCTTGACCATAAAGTACTGCTGTTCCTTACGTCTATTGCACTGCTTGTTGTAACGGGATATTTCTCCTTTGCAAGGGGATTCTCGTTTATGCCCGATATGCAGAGCGGTCAGGTGTCCGTTGATGTGACAATGCCTGAGGACGCTGATTTCAAGCAGGCTTCCGCAACAACCGATCAGATTATTAAGAAGCTCGAAACAATTGACGATATCGAAACGGTTGGCGCTGTAGTTGGCTCTAATGTTCTTTCCAGTGTGTCAATAGGCGGCATGGGCGGCGGCGATGATACTGCCGTTACCCTGTACGTTATTCTAAAGGATATTAAGGAGCTTTCAAAGCCTATTACAGAGATATGCGATGAGATAACAGAAAAGTGTTCTGATCTTGATTGTGAATTGGCTGTCGATTCATCGGGCATGGGCGGTATGACTTCGATGATGTTCGGCGAGGGAGTATCTATTAACGTATACTGCAACGATATGGATACACTGCAAAAATACGCTTCTGAGATTGCCGATGTAGTGGGCAGCACAGAGGGCGCTGAAAACCCGTCCAACGGTATTAACGAAACAACTCAGGAGCTGAGAATAAGCGTTGATAAAGAAAAGGCTATGAAAAAGGGTCTTACCGTTGCGCAGGTGTTTATGGATATTACAAGTACCCTAAGCAGTGAGCAGGAAGCAACATCTCTTGAAACTGGCAGTGACTCTATTACAGTTGACGTTGTGGACAGCTCGGTTAAGGGTCTTACAGAAAAAGATATTCGCAACCATGTAATTGAAACTACGGACATGAAAGGCGAAACGATAAAAGTAAAGCTTGCGGATATTGCCACTATTCAAAAGGCTGATACTCTGAATACAATTTCCAGATTGGAGCAGAGAAGATATCTTAACGTAACTGCCGATGTGAAAGACGGCTACAATACTACTGTTGTCACAGAAAATATCAAGACAAAGCTTGAAAAACTAACTCTTCCTGAGGGAGTTTCCTACGAGGTAACAGGCTCATATGAAACAACTATGGAGTCGGTTATTGAACTGGGAAAGATGCTGTTGCTTGCGGTTATATTTATTTATTTGATAATGGTGGCGCAGTTCCAGTCGCTCATGTCGCCGTTCATAATAATGTTTACGATTCCGCTTGCGTTTACGGGAGGATTCATCGCTTTGCTTATATCGGGTCTTGACATGAGCGTAATTGCGATTATCGGATTTATCATGATGGCAGGAATTATCGTAAACAACGGTATTGTGCTGGTAGACTATATTAATCAGCTTCGCGCGGAGGGCATGGCTAAGAGAGAAGCATTGATAGAAGCCGGAGTTACACGACTTCGCCCGATATTGATGACGGCGCTCACTACTATTCTCGGACTTTCTGTAATGGCTTTCAGCAATGACGAAAGCTCTGCAATGATGAAACCGATTGCGCTTGTGTGCATAGGCGGTCTGCTGTATGCAACATTGATGACGCTGTTTGTTGTACCGGCAATATATGACGTATTCAACAGGAAAGAAATGCGTGTAATTGATGAAAGCGAACTTGAAGTAATAGACGATTAAAAGCGGCGGGGTAATTATTATGGAAAAGACTAATGTAATGAGAATACTTGACCAGAAAAAGGTTGCGTATACTCCGCACTGTATCGGCGATAACACGAAGCTGTCGGGTATAGAAGTAGCAAACGCGCTTGAAATGCCGCCGGAGCGTGTGTTCAAAACACTTGTCACGGTATCGAAGAGCGGCGGAAAATACGTATTCGTAATTCCTATTGACCGTGAGCTTGACCTCAAAAAGGCGGCTAAGGCTGTTGGTGAGAAGTCGATTGAAATGTTAAAGCAAAAGGAGCTGCTGCCGCTTACAGGCTACGTACACGGCGGCTGCTCACCGATTGGTATGAAGAAGTTTTTTACAACTACGGTTGACAGCATAGCCGAGCAGCAGACGACTATCTGTTTTAGTGCCGGAAGGATTGGGTATCAGGTGGAAGTGTCGCCTAAGGATTTGAGTAAGGTTATTAGATTTAAGTATTATTCCTTGATAAAGGAGTAAGAATTTATTAATTCCGTTCAAAAGGAATTGTAGTATATGAAACAAGTAAAACAATATGAAATTAAAAATATTAGTCCTGTTGCTGCACTGATTATGATAGAATACTTAGTATGCTTAGTGCTTCTGTTTTTATGCTGTGATGTTTACGACAAAAATTGGGCGGCAGACCGCTTTGACAGAAGCTATGAGTTGGTAACAGCCGAGGTTACGGATAATTATAAGGCGGAAGATGTTGCAGGCAATCCGACTATTGTAACTTATGAATACGAGTACGGCGGAGAGGAGTATGGTGATGTAATTACCTGTATCGGTGCAAACAGCGGATATTCTTCGTTAAAGGTAGGAGCAAGCATAGATGTTTACGTACATAAAAATTCCCCGAACATTGCTTCACTTAAAGTTAAGCAGCCTGTAAGAAAATCTACAGGTATTTATAAAATATCATTTTTCGCAGTTATAGGCATGATTGGCTTAGATATTTTCTTGTGCGTGATTCGCTTCGGTAAGAATAAAATCCGGAAGAATAGTGACGATGAAAAGCTTTCTTATGGTGTGGGCAGTTCAAATGATTATGCGATTTACGGTGAGCAGCCTTTGAGTGATAAACAGAGAGAGGCTATTTCCGTGGTGACTATAATGCAAAATCGTGAGAAACGAAAGCAAAAGCGTACAAACATAAGAGCAGCGGTTTTTTCTGTGATTTTGTTTATTGCGATAGATTTTGTTCATTTGAGTTTTGTGTCAAATCAGCTTGAAGCCGAACGCAGCTTTGTATCTTCAATGGCAACGGTAACGCACGTAAATTCTGTCAGTGTCCATGTCTATGACGGAAATAATGACCATTATCAAAATGAGTATACAATAAGTTTATCGTATGAATACAAAGGAAAGAGTTACTCAAAGAGTTTTAAGGTTAATAATTATACTAGAGAAAATGAAACTAAGGAAGTAATTTTTCCGCCAAGCGCGCCTTCTCAGGCTATTCTGCCAAAGCCACCCTCTCAGCATTTATCGCTTTTTCTGATTTTTATGCACTTTATACTGTTTGTAATAATTGCAAATGCTTTAAACGAATAACTAAATTTATAACAAGCCGAGATTTTGCTGAATAAAGTAACCTCTCGGCTTGTTTTGTTTGTTATTGAATTATAACTTTACGGATACCTGTTTACTAAATATCCACAATAAAAAAATCCATGACAGCAAAAAATTATATCAAACGCTTTTTTTATTTCGCTAATTGAAAAACCTTTGACTATATAACTTGTTTATGATACAATTGAGAAGAGAGAATAAAGAAAGAAAATTAAATAAGGAAAAAATTAGGGTGTAAAAATATGGATATTTTTTCGGTATTTACCTTGTGCGGAGGACTTGCCTTTTTTCTGTTCGGAATGAATTTGCTTTCGAGCGGCCTCGAAAAAATGGCAGGCGGTAAGCTTGAATCGCTGCTTAAAAAAACCACCTCAAATCCGCTGAGGGGGCTGCTTCTCGGCGCGGCGATTACGGTTGCTATTCAGTCATCGTCAGCTGTTACGGTTATGCTTGTTGGTCTTGTAAACTCTGGCATTATGCAGCTGGGTCAAACCGTGTGTGTGATTATGGGTTCTAATATCGGCACGACTATCACGGCTTGGATTCTTGGACTATCCGGTATCGAAAGTGACAACATCTTTGTCAATCTGCTAAAGCCGGAGTCGTTTTCACCTTTGCTTGCTCTAGTTGGTATGATTTTTATTATGGCTTCAAAGTCAGATAAGAAAAAGAGTATAGGCTCTATCTTGGTGGGATTTTCCGTTCTCATGACAGGTATGGATACCATGAAGAATGCGGTTGCTCCTCTTGCGGAAGATCCTGAATTTGGCAAGATACTTACAATGTTTAAAAATCCTATTCTTGGCGTTTTGGTTGGCGCTGTGTTTACCGGTATCATTCAAAGCTCGGCGGCGTCTGTGGGCGTGCTTCAGGCTCTCGCTATTAACGGCGGTGTTACGTATGGTATTGCTATCCCTATTATTATGGGTCAGAATATCGGTACGTGCGTTACTGCGTTGATTTCCAGTATAGGCGTTAATAGAAACGCTAAGCGTGTTTCTGTAATTCATATTTCGTTTAACCTGATTGGTACGTTGGTGTTCTTAACCTTGTACTGTATTTTCAATTCTATTTTTAGTTTTGCTTTTTCAGATTGGCAAATAGACGCTTTCGGTATTGCGTTGATTCATAGTATATTTAACATTGCTACTGTAATTTTGCTGTTCCCATTTTCAAAGCTTCTTGAAAAGCTTGCTTATGTTGTCATTAAGGATAAGGCTGTTGAGGGCGATGATGAGGAAGAGGTTTACAGCTTCGTTGACGTTCGTTTGCTTTCAACTCCGTCTGTCGCTATTCGTGAGTGTAACAGCAAATGTAAAAAAATGGCAAATCTCGCAAAGGATACTATCTTCTCTTCAATAAGTCTTATTGATAATTTCAATAGCAAGGTTTATGATGAGGTTATGGATAATGAGGATCTGCTCGACCTCTACGAGGATAAGCTCGGCACATATCTGGTTAAGCTTTCCGGTAAGGAGCTGTCTGCTATGGATAGTCAGAGTGTGTCAAGACAGCTTCATACGATTGGCGACTTTGAAAGAATTGGCGACCACGCCGTTAATATTTTGCAGGTTGCTGAGGAGATGCACAGCAAGAAGCTCAGCTTCTCGTCTGAGGCTAAAAAGGAAACCGGCGTGCTTATTGCCGCTTTGACAGAGATTCTCGAAAAGACTACAGAGGCTTACGTCAAGAACGATGTTTCAATTGCAAAAATGATTGAGCCGCTTGAGGAAACTATTGACAGTCTTATCATCGAGATTAAGACAAGCCATATTCAAAGACTTAAAGCCGGTGAGTGCTCGATTGAGATGGGCTTTATTCTGTCTGATTTGCTTACTAACTGTGAGAGAGTTTCAGACCACTGCTCGAATGTTGCTATTGCAATTATTGAAACAAGTCAGTTTTCGTTTGACGCTCATGAGTATTTGAATACTGTTAAGCGTCAGGGG
>CACYEJ010000185.1 GCA_902773395.1 uncultured Ruminococcus sp. | reverse complement strand
AGTAATTTTGTTATCGTAAAATATACGGAGGTGTAAAGATATGTTAAAGGTTAATATTCAGCTTTTTGCTCATAAAAAAGGTATGGGTTCTACAAAGAACGGTCGTGATTCAGAGTCTAAGCGTCTTGGTGTAAAGCGTGCAGACGGTCAGTTTGTTCTTGCAGGCAACATTCTTGTTAAGCAGCGTGGAACTCACATTCACCCGGGTGAGAATGTAGGTCGTGGCTCCGACGATACATTGTTCGCTAAGGCTGACGGCATTGTACGTTTTGAGCGTCTTGGCCGTGACCGTAAGAAGGTTTCTGTTTATCCTGAGCAGTAATCTTTGATTTTTGAGATTTAAAAAGCTTATAAAAAAGATGATTAGGAGCGGTAGAGATTATCGCTCCTTTTTGTTATTATTTAAAATTTAAAAGATCTAGCATATAAAAGTTTGCGGGTGACGGAACACCCCAAGAAGTCAAGCCGCCAGGCGAAGACTGATTGGTAGGTGTTCCTAATGCAGAACCCCGTCGCTGACGCAATAAAGCAGCGTAGAGAAATAAACTACCCTCAGCGAAACCAAACAAACTATGATAGAGCAAGTATCAAAAAATAAAGCAATCCCCAAAATAAAATCTTCCGGTTCAAATAAAAAAGGCAAGAGCTTGCGAATTGCCGGTCAGAGAAAAATAATTGCTAAATCTTAACGCTTTTGAGTATTATATTATCAAAATTACGTCATTACTCCGTAATAGCGTTATTTACGATATCTGTAATCTGAGCAGCATCGTTTGAGATAATCAATGTAACATAAAGACCGTTTGTTTCAACCTTGCAGTTTCTGATTTTCTCAGCCTCATCAGGATTGTAGTTCTCCTGCTGAGCAAGCTTAGAGTCATATCTTGTCTGAAGAGCCTGCTCAATTTCAGCTACCTGAGATTCGTCTGCTGCCTTGAAAAGAGCAATTTCGTCCTGACCAACACCGCTGCTGTCTACGCCGCCGGCATAATCAGCAACAACATCTGTAGAAAGACCGTAGTAACGATTGAGTAGATTATCATTTAGCTCAACCATATCTGGAAGCTCAACAGTGGAAGAAATCTCTTCAAACACACCCTTTAAGCCGGAAGCCGAACTATCCTCAGCAGCAGTACTTTCAGCCTCAGCCTCAGAAGCTGCTTCGCTTAAAGTAACTTCAACCGAGCTGCCTGTTTCCTCTGTTGAAGCAACAGAGCTTGCATTATTCGCACCTGAATTGCAGCCGCAAAGACAAGCCAAAGCCAAAGCTGCAATTAAACATCTTTTGATTTTCATAGCATTTTCTCCTTAAAACTTTATATAATTTTATATATTATTCTGATACAACAGACTCCGTCACCGAATCGGTATCAGCAACAGGTTGAGTATTCGAATCCGTGTCCACATCACTTTCAGGAATAGAACTCGGTTCTGGTTCGGGCTCCGGTTCGGGATAAGCACTTCCGATATTTGATTTTATGAACTCAGACCAAATCTCGCACGCAGCAAAATTAAAATGCAATCCTAATCCGCCGGGATCAGAACAGAGATTATAAGGCAAATTTCCGTTGCTGTCTGCAAAGGCATCGTATGAATTCAAAAATCCGCAGCCCTGCTCAGCAGCAAAATTTCTAAGGTTATTATCAAACTGTCTGATGAGTTCGTTATTAAGATGAGCTTTCTGTCTGCTGTAAATCATAGGCGTCACTGTCTGTAGATAAATTCTAAGCTCCGGTGATTTTGCTCTGATTTTTGCAAGCAAGCTGCGTGCCTGCTCAATAGCACCCTCTGGACCCCAGATACCTATATCATTCATTCCCAAAGTGATAATAGCTTTTTTGGCACCGGTCAAAACAGCAGCATCCTCTACAAGTACCTTTCGTCCGTTATAATACGGATGAACGTTGTTCGGAGCGTACAAATCCCACTGGGAATTCCAGTAGCTCAGGCTGCTTGCACAAACAAACTTTGCGTCTGAAAACGTTCCGTTAGCGTCATTATACATACTAAGTCCAACAGTAAGACTATCGCCGATAATCACGCAGTCATCAAACCATGAGTCATCTACCTTTTCTTTTGGGTCAACATTTTCGTATTCATTGACATATGTTGACTCAGGCTCAGGCTCAGTCACAATTGTAGGTTCTTCGATAATATACTGCTGCACATTTTCAGGTGCAACATTTCTGATAGGGTCATCAGCACCGCCCACGGTATAGGTGTAAGTTTGTGTTGAAGAGCCATTAGAAGAATCCGCTGCTTTTGATGATGAAGCCTTACTTTTAGAAGTGTCGGTATCCTTATCGGAATCTGAACTCTTCTCTGATGATTTGCCTTTCTTTTTGGTGACATCGCTGTCACTGTCCGATTTTCTTTTCTTAGCTGTATCGGTATCGCTGCTCTTGCTTACGGCGGAATCTGTATCGCCAGCAGAATCGGTATCAATCACGCTGTCGGTATCATTATTACTTTCAGGTGTTTCCATAGTAGCAGCCGGAATACTTTCGGAATGCTCCTTTTCGCTGACAGATTTTTGTCCACAGCCGCACAGAATCAGCAACAACGCCAAAACTGATGCTGTTATTCTTTTCATAATTCAATGCTCCAATTTTCCTAATTATTTCACACATCAGCAAGCTGTACTATTATTGCACAGCAGCCATAATACAGTTTGCCCAAATATCGCAGCCATCATGCGTAAGATGTAAGCCCAGTGCCTTTGGATCTTCGCAAAAGTCATACGGAAGCTCACCGTTCTCATCAGCAATAGCCGCCCACGAATTAATAAGAGTACAGTCATGCTGCTCGGCAAATATTTTCAATTCTTGATTATACTGCTGGATAAGAGAATTATTCAGTGCTGCATATTCTTTTTCGGGAATCATCGGAGTAACTGTCTGCAAATAAATTTGAACATCTGGAGATTTTGCTCTCAATCTTTCCAGAAATTTTCCGGCACTATAAATAGAATCCTCTACGCCGTAAATTCCGATATCGTTCATGCCCAATCCAATAATAGCTTTATTTGCACCTGTAAGCATAACGGCATCTTCAAGTAATACTTTCTCACCGTAATAAAGCGGATGAACCTCATTTTCATCAAACAAATCCCACTGACTGTTATGCCAGCCGAGTCCGGCGGAACATACAAATTCAGCTTTGCCAAAACGTCCCGTAGAATCATTATACATACTAAGACCAAGCGTCAAGCTGTCGCCCATAAAAACGCAATCGTCAAACCAAGAATTATTTTCAGAAGCGTCGGTTTCAGGTTCAGGTTCGGACTGTAATGACTTCTTAGAAATAATTTTATTCGTGTCGGATTGATTTTCGGAGTCTGTATTAGATTCATCTTCCAATTCGATTTCATCTTCAATCTCAGATTCGTCCTGTACATTTTCCGAAACATTGGCAAGGTCATATGATTCAACAGGCTCATTGTTCTGTGAGGAGTACGTATCATTCATATCAACATTTCCAAAATCAACTTCCACTACATTTTCCTCATTTAAATCCGCACTGTTCTTTGAGCCGCAGGCAGTGCAGACAAGAAGTGACATAGAAAGCATGATTGAAATACCGATTTTAACTATCCTCAAAATAATTCACCTCTAATAATTTTATCTGCCCATAATTATACAACAATCGACAATTTATGTCAATCAATTATTACAAGGTTTTGCACCGTTCAATTACAGATTTTTAAAAAAATAAAATTAAAAATTTGTTTATATTTTTTATACTCGAAAACAATAAGATTTGGTATATAAAAGTTTGCTGGGCGCAGGGAACATGCTTGCTGGCGAAACAAATCAGCGTAGAGAAATAGACTACCCTCAGAGAAACTTAACAAACTATTATAGAGCAAGTATCAAAAAATGAAGCAATCCACAAACAAAATCTATTGTTTAAAACAAAAAAGCAAGAGCCTGCGAATTGCCGGTCTGAGAAAAATAAGTGCTAAATCTTCACGCTTTCGAGTATAACTCTACACTCCAAACTCCTAACTATTCCATCTGCTTTAGCTTACTAAGGATTATCTACATATCATCATATTTAGAAATTTGTGACAGTTTCTTCTGCATCTGTCTTGTTCTTACTCCAACTAATTTTTCAAGATCATCATCTGCTTTACGCAGCTTTTCCTGTGCCGCTGACAATGCCTTTGAGAAATTATTGAATTCCGTTGAAATCTCCTCCAGCAAATTCCACACCTCAGTGCTGCGTTTCTGAACAGCCAGCGTTTTAAAACCAAGCTGCAAACTATTGAGCAATGCCGCCATAGTGCTTGGTCCGGCTATATTGACACGATATTCACGCTGGAGAGTTTCAATCATGCCACGATTGACAACCTCGCTGTACAGTCCCTCAAAGGGCAGAAACATAATTGCAAAATCAGTTGTATTCGGTGGTGAGATATATTTATCGTGGATATCCTTTGCCTCCTGACGAACAGTCTTTAATAGTGCCTTAGCAGCAAACTCCACTGCATTTGCGTCACCGCTGTCATAGGCATCTCGAAGTGCTGCATAAGTATCTCCCGGAAACTTCGAATCAATCGGAAGATACACCACTCCGCCGCTTTCTACAGGCAGCTTTACCGCAAATTCTACAACATTTCTTGAACCAGGCTTTACCGCAGCATTTTCTTCATATTGCTCCGGACTAAGTATCTCACGCAAAATTGAGCCTAATTGTATCTCACCAAGAATACCTCGTGATTTAACATTTGACAAAACCTTTTTCAAATCTCCCACACCAACTGCAAGAGTCTGCATTTCTCCCAATCCTTTATATACCTGCTCCAAACGATCATTAACAATTTTAAAAGATTCTGTCATACGGCTGTCAATTGTCTTATTCAGCTTTTCCGTGACAATAGTCCTCATTTCATCGAGTTTTATATTGTTTTGCTCCTGAATTTTATCAAGTCGTTTTTCAACAGTCACACGTATTTCCGAAAGCTTACGGTCATTCTCAGCCGAAAAAGAATTGAGCCGCTCTTCCATACTCATCATCTGTTTGCTCTGAGCATTTACGGAATTGGTCAAGTTTTCCACAATCATCTTGCTTAATGTGGAAAAGCTGCCCTGCATCGCAGAGGTAATCTCCTGACGCTGGGCACTATCTTGGGTTGAAAGCTCTTGACGCAGTATAGCCTGCTGCTTGCTAAGACGCTCGTATATTTCCTTTTGGTGAGAATCATTCTTTTCAACACGCTCAATAATATCATTTCCGCCTGTTTTATTTAGAATTTTTAAACAAAGAATAATCATAACTATTAGGTTTGCAAGCAGCAGCAAAAGTAGAATAACTGCAAATTCTGTACTCATATTTTACATCTCCATTTATTTATATTAAAATAAGGAACGCCCCGACTAAGAGCGTCCCTTTAAAATCACTCAATATTACGAACGATTACCCATAATTATAAGAAAAACAATAACCGCAACAAAAACAACCGGAATAATCAAACCCTTCATAGATATCAAGCTTCTATCATAGCTTGCAACACGTCTTGCATATCCGGGCAGCAATTTTGCCAATGTGTTGTTAATTTGTACTTGCTGACGGTCATCTTCCTGTTGCTTTTCGACAATCCTCTCGTAGTACTCACTTTTAACCTGTTCACGGCTCTTGCCCATGTTTTTCTTACGTGCTTCGATAACATATTCAGATTCCTCGGAAGACTGACGTTTGCCATACAGATAATGCGGCTGTCTGTTATCTGTTTCATTAAACATCTGCATTATAACATTAATATCTGTTGGACGAGTATTCACCTGCGGATCGAGCGCCATTCTAAGTCCATTAACTGCACTTCCCGGAACACCGTAATGAGATTCCAAATAATCTATCCTCTGGAAATTACCCTCTACAACATCATACATCTGTTCAGCCGGAAGTTCACCTGTAACAGCATAGTACATTGTAGCAGCCACCGCATAGATATCGGTATAAGAACCGTCCTCCATGATGAAAGCTCTCTGCTCATAAGGGGCATATCCTGTTGCAAAGCTTGTAACTGCTGAGGCGAGGTATCTCGGATCATTCAATCGTGAGAAAGCAAAATCCGTTAGAATAAACTCCATATCTGACGTTCTGATAAAAATATTTCTCGGAGTAATATCCCTATGAAAAATCCCCTTGCTATGTAAAACTGACAGGCTGGTCATAATAGGCTTCATCTTTCGGTAAATCTCACTCCACGGAAAACGTCCGTTGCTTGCCACCCAATCCTCCAGAGTAACGCCCTCAATATATTCTGTAACGTAATACGTTGTATTATTCTCAGAAAACCAGTCGTTCACCTTAACTATATTTGTAATACCCTTACCGCCTGACATACTAAGGCAGTCACGCTGCACCTTGCGAATAATTTCGTCAATTGGAAATTCATACGCATAGCTAACGTTCATCTCTCCGGTTGAAGTATCTCTCTGAGAAATACCTCTATAAAAAACCTCTTTAATTACAACCTTACTCTGAAGCTGGAAATCGTAGCCCATATAGGAAATGTCAAAATCCCCTATATCGATGACATCACCAACGGAGTATCTGCCGCCGTTAAGCGAAGAGTTTACCGGCAGCTGACAGCTTTGAGGTTCTGTCATACCAAGACTTTGACCGCAGTAAGGACAGTAACCGGTACTATTATCATCTATTTTCGCAAAGCAATTTGTACAATATAATTCCATACTTTCCGACATACATTTACCTCCTGTAAACAAACTGATAGCCGATTAAAAACAATCTCTATCCGGTAGAATTTCCGTATGTCCTTGTCTTAGTCGTTATCCATTTTTAATAATCTGTCGTAAATTTATAAAATATAAGGTATTTGCAAACATTCAAGAGCATTAACTGCCCTCAATTCAAGATAATAAAACGTGGCACATATTTGATAAAATAATCCATGCACCATGTTCTTTTAAAATTTTTATATCATAAATCTGCACATTTACATTTAATAATATAATTTTAACATTTTTCCGGATAATATTCAACACTTTTCTATATTTTTTTTATAAATCAGAAAATAATGAAAATTGTTTAACTATTGTGCTGCTTCACTCGCAAGCATTTTAATTTACCACTAGTCTTTTCTTGAATGAATTTAATCAAAATTTATCTATACTCGAAAGCGTTAAGATTTAGCACTTATCTTTCTCATACCGGCAATTCGCAAGCTCTTGCCTGTTTTTGTTTGAATTGAAAGATTCTATTATTTGGGTGCTTTGATATATTTCTTATTTTTTCTTAAAGAAAGTTTATTTAGTTTCGCTGAGGTTAGTTTATTTTCCTACGCT
>CACYEJ010000184.1 GCA_902773395.1 uncultured Ruminococcus sp. | reverse complement strand
TTTTGCCGGAAGATTATATTTTTGGGGGTTCTTTGATTTATTTTTCTTAAAGAAAGTTTGCTCAAAACTTTTATATGCTAGATCTTTTAGATTTCAAATGTTAGAAAATTTGTCAATCCACTCTGTATGTTTACTCTCCACTCTGAAATAATCACTCATTTATCACTCTCAGATTTTATCATAGCTTTAAGCTTATCAAGTGCAATGCTCAGACTTCCAACGCTGTCAATCAGCCCTACCTCTACAGCCTTTTTGCCCTCAAGCACAGTGCCAACGTCCATTACAAGCTCGCCTGTCGTCATCACCAGACTGTTGTAGCGTTCGGCTGATATTCCGGAATTGGCTGCAACAAAATTATTTATTCTGTCCTGCATACGTCTAAAATATTCAAAAGATTGACGTACCCCAATAGTCATGCCATTGGAACGCACGGGGTGAATCGTCATTGAAGCACTGGGTGCGATGAACGAATACTTCGCCGCAACAGCCAGCGGAACACCGATTGAATGACCGCCCCCAAGCACCAATGAAACTGTAGGCTTTTTCATACCTGCCATAAGCTCCGCCAAAGCCAAACCTGCCTCGATATCTCCGCCTACTGTATTGAGAATCACAAGCAGCCCGCCTATACTCTCGTCCTCCTCAATTGATACTAGAAGAGGTATGACGTGCTCATACTTTGTCGTCTTGTTTTGCGGCGGCAGCTCTATATGACCCTCTATTTCTCCTATAATCGTCAAGCACTGTATACGGCAGTCATCAGAACTAACCACAACTGAGCCGTTATCGCTTGAACAATCACAGTTCTCCTCAGGGGAACATTCAGGCTCCTCACACTTTTTGTCCTTTTTCTTTTTCTTCTCAGACTGTACGCTGCTGTTAAAATTCACATTCACTGAGATACACCTCCAAAAATAGTATCTCCAAACGAAACAGCAAAATACATTTTACATTATACCATTATTAATGAAAACAAACAAGAGAAAATAGGAAAAATATTTCATTATTTTTATTTTTGTTTGAAATGTCGTAACAGATTTGTAACCTGAGCTTTTTTATTAGCGGATTCAACGCTATGCTGCACTCAACTAAATAGGCTTTGTATATCCATACAGATTTGTAGTATAGCAAATAATCCTTGACTTTTGAAAAATTCCTTAAACTATAAAGAAATAGCATCAAACCAATTTTTTAATCTTTCACACAGAACCGAAACAGGCAGCGACAACAATCCCCACAAAACAGTATACATCGGACATATCTGCCCCAACAGATTAAAACGTTTGTTTGAATAATCCCAAATATTCATTTTCAGCCAATAATTCAGCACACAGCCAAACGCAAACTCTACTATTGTAATAACACAAGCACCAATTATAGCACGCTTTAGCAGACTAAGATTTTGATATGACCCAAATATCTCAAACATCAAAAGCATGCAAACGCCCCCTGCTGCAACCATTGACCAGTGAGTGCGTCCACGCCACATTAACTCTATAGCGGCATAGCTCAGTCCGCCAATCGCAAACACCGTGAAATATCTAAGAAGCTTCTTCATAATAATTATCACCGTAGTTATTGTTTGCAGCATTGGAAATTTTTATACCTGAGCTTTGGATAATTTACCGTTCTGTCATACCGGCGTATTCTATAAAAAGCTATGTCAATTAATGCCATTCAGTGATAATATATATGCTTGTTTAAAAGTAAATTTGCTTATTGACAGAATTCACTTTATTATTTTTTCAAAATCGTGTATAATAATAACAAATTAAAACTTTAGCGTGTAATGCGTTCCAAATGATAAACTACAAATTCTATTTTTAACATATATTTTTGAGGTATAAAAATAATGAGATACACAACTATTGAACACACGACTATCAGCACAGACAATATTCACACCCTATTCGGCAAAATTTATATTCCAATAGGCACACCAAAAGCGACAATTCAAATCATTCACGGTATGTCGGAGCATATGGAGCTTTACGATGAATTTATGGCTATGCTTGCAAAACACGGCTTTGTTGCGTTTATACATGACCAGCTGGGGCACGGAAAGACAGCCGGCACTACCGATAAACTAGGCTTCTTTTCTGAGGAAAACGGCAACAAGCTGCTGGTTAATGACGCATTTGCCTTTGCGAACGAGCTTCTGGAAAGCTACTGTGGTATTCCCCACGTATTGTTCGGGCACAGTATGGGGAGCTTTGTAGCAAGAATCTGCTCTGAAAAATACCCTCAAATGGCAGACGCTTTAATTATGCTGGGTTCGGGCGGCTCTCAAAGGGGCTCACAGTTTGGACTTGCAATTACTGAGTTGGGCAGCAAAATGAAAGGTCTTGATTACAAATCAGAGCTTACGCAGAAGGTATTTTTTGATATCTACAATTATGAATTCAAGGAAGAAAAAAACGATTTCTCTTGGCTAACTCGTGATAAAGCGGCTATTGACAGACATATCAATGACGAATATTTCAACTTCACATTCTCGCTCAAAGCCATGAACGATCTTGTTATGCTAAGTACTGAATGTAACAGCGACGAATGGTTTGACAATTACCGAACCGATCTCCCAACTCTGATTATCTCAGGTGAGAAAGACCCTGTTGGAGAACAAGGCAAGGGGATAATGGAAATTTTTAAAAAGCTTGAAGAACATGGAGTATCTGATCTTTCGTTTAAGCTGTACAGTGATTGCCGCCATGAGCTATTGAACGAGCTGAACAAAGATGAGGTAATGGAAGATATCTTATGCTGGATTAATCATCGTATCCCGTAATATTATACATTACTTAATATAGACGCTAAAATATTTTATCATTTACTATATTGTAAATTAATTAAAAAATGAGTACCTATTATTTATCAGGTACTCATTTATTATAATTATTAAATTTAAAATTTTAGTATAATAAAACTCACTTATTCAAGAAAGCCTTTACCTCACGGGCAACTCCCGGAGCTGTAAGACCAAAGATTTCAAGAAGCTCCTTTGCCGGACCCGAATAACCAAATCTATCGTATACACCGCACTTCTTAACCGGTACAGGACACTTTTCCGAAAGCACGGAGAGAACAGCGTCACCAAGACCACCGATAACATTGTGTTCTTCAAATGTGATAATCTTTCCGGTTTCCTTAGCAGCCTTTATGATAATTTCCTCATCAATAGGCTTGATAGTATGGATATTGATTACACGAGCGTCAATCCCCTCTTTTGCAAGCTCCTCAGCAGCAAGCACTGCCTCACGAACAACAAGACCTGTTGCAACAATAGTTACATCTTTTCCGTCACGAAGTGTAACGCCCTTGCCAAGCTCAAAACAATAATCATCGTTATTATTTACGCTTTCAATTGCAAGTCTGCCAAGACGAATATAAACAGGACCGTTAATATTCAAAGCAGCCTCAACAGCACCCAGCATCTCGTAGTGATCAGCCGGATTAATAACTGTCATATTAGGAATTGCACGCATAACTGCAATATCCTCCAAGCACTGATGTGTTGCACCGTCCTCACCGGTAGAAATACCAGCGTGCGAACCGGCAATCTTAACATTGAGCTTTGGATATGCGACTGTATTTCTAATCTGCTCAAAAGCTCTTCCTGTTGCGAACATTGCGAAAGAAGCGGCAAAAGGAACCTTACCGCACGCAGCAAGACCAGCTGCAACGCCAATCATGTTACACTCTGCAATACCGCAGTCAAAGAAACGGTCAGGATATGCTTTCTGAAAAATCGAAGTTTTAGTAGCGGCTGCAAGATCCGCATCAAGAACAACGATATCCTTATTTGTTTTTGCAAGCTCGCAAAGTGCCTCACCAAAACTCTCACGAGTAGCCTTTACAACCTTTTCTGCCATTAGAGTGCACCTCCCAATTCAGCAAGCTGATCGAGCAGCTCTTTTCTTCCGATCTCGTACTGCTCAGCATTTGGTGCAGCACCGTGCCAATTCACCTTATTTTCCATATAGGAAACGCCCTTACCCTTTACGGTTTTTGCGATAATTGCAGCAGGCTTGCCGGAAACTGCCGAAGCTGCATTGACAGCGTTTTCGATACTGTCAAAATCATGTCCGTCCATTTTAAATACTTCAAAACCGAATGCTTCAAGCTTCTTATCAAGAGGCTCCAATCCGCCAACCTCTTCAACAGGACCGTCAATCTGCAAACCGTTCGAGTCGATAATCACGCAGAGGTTATCCAGTTTTTTGTTTGCAGCAAACATCAAAGCTTCCCAAACCTGACCCTCTTCACACTCGCCGTCGCCGAGAAGTGTATAAACTTTATAATTTTTATTGTCAATTTTACCAGCCAAAGCCATACCGCAGGCAGCAGAAATTCCCTGACCCAGCGAGCCTGAGCTCATGTCAATACCCGGTGTACTTTTCATATCGGGGTGACCTTGAAGCATAGCACCGACTTTTCTGAGCTTTGGCAGCTCTTCTAATGAAAAGTAACCTTTAAGTGCAAGTACGGCGTACAAGGTTGGACAGCAATGACCCTTAGAGAGAACGAATCTGTCCCTATCCGGCATATCCGGATCAGCGGGATTTACGTTAAGCACCTTATAATAAAGGTAGGTGTAAATATCGGCTGCTGAGAAAGAGCCGCCGGGGTGACCGGACTTAGCATTGAAAATGCCCTCCAAAGCATACAGTCTAGCTTTGCAAGCGAGAATCTGCAACTCTTGCTTTTCTGTAGAGTTCATAATTATTATTACATCTCCTAACCGGAAAATTTATTCTATTCCTGTTCAATTTTATCATATTACAAAAATTTAATCAAGGCTATTTTCAATTTTAATATTAAAAACATTACGAAACTGTTACTTCATTTTTTGTGTATATTGCAGACTTTTGTCGAATGAAGGTAATTACGCAGTAAAACAAAACACCCTCATACATAAAGTACGAGGGAAAATTTGGTGGGAGAGGGTGGATTCGAACCACCGAAGCCGAAACAACAGATTTACAGTCTGCCCCATTTGACCGCTCTTGAACTCTCCCATTTTAAACGATAAGCAACAAAGCTTACCTATGTAAACAGCAAAAACCAAAATTTGTAAAATAAAGAGCTGGTGGACGGACTCGAACCCCCGACCTGCTGATTACAAA
>CACYEJ010000183.1 GCA_902773395.1 uncultured Ruminococcus sp. | reverse complement strand
GATGTTGGCAGTACAACAACGCTTACAGCGACAGTAAGTCCGACAAATGCAACGGACAAATCAGTAATATGGACAACGAGCAACAGCAGTGTTGCAACAGTTTCAAATGGTACGGTTAAGGGTATTATAGCAGGAACAGCTACTATTACAGTGAAAACCTCAAACGGCAAGACAGCAACCTGTACTGTGACAGTAAAAGTCAAGGAAACACAACCTAATATTTCATCTAACTGTCAAAAACTAAAGGAGTATATTCTTGCAAATCCTGATACCACTGACGAAAACGGAAATAATGCGATTATCTATAGTCATAATATAGGCAACGATCCCCTCACGTCAGCCATTGTTTACATAGAGAATATTGATGCATTCAATCTCATTTTTCTGAAAGATATTGATTTGGGTCGCAGAATTTTAGAGAATGCAACTGATATTAAGTATTATTATTCCTCAAACCAAGTAGAAGAAACTGAGTTATACATGGAAACATTTGATTCACAGGTTAACAAAGGATATAATGCAACGCTTGAAAAAAAGGCAGAGGATTATTATAAAAATCAAGATTTATCAGCACAATATTCAATAATCAATATTGTTTCTATGGATAATGACGAATTTAAATCAAATGTAAATTCTGAACGAGATATGGCATTCTCTGAGTTTAACACATTGCTTAAAAACAAGCTAAACCTGACATTGAACGACATTGGTTTTATTAATTTTGATAAAGATAATAATTCACAACAAGTAGAAGTATCAGTTGTTTTTCTCGACAAACAACAGTTGACTATGAACATAGGCGAAACTGCTACTATCAAAGCTGCAGTTGGTCCTGATAATGCCGTTAATCGTGAAGTCTTCTGGACATCAAATAACGAATCTGTAGCAAAGGTCTCCAATGGAACAATAACTGCAATTGGTACTGGTACTGCTGTTATCACTGCAAAAACAGCCAATGGTAAATATGACACCTGTACTGTTACTGTAAATGGAAACTCCACATCTGCAATATTAGTAAATTGTCAAAATCTTAAGAACTACATTATTGACCATTATACATATACAACATTTGGTGGATTTAAATCAATAAAACTAGAATCTACAAATTCCAATGGAGAGAAAACCTACACACAATTTAGTTATGATCATAAAACGGATAAACTTATTATGGTGTATAATGTAAGTTTTAATGATGACGGATTTTATCAATCGTCATTCGATTATGATTATAATAAAGGAACATTGGAAGAAAGTGAAATTCGCTTCCATTATTCCTCAGAGTTTGCATTATCGTGCCATGAACAAAAATCTTCTGACGTTACAAATAAGCTTATTGCACCATATTCTGTAGTCAGCAGCAAGGGATATTCCTCTAGCCAATACCAAAAATACGCACTGGAACAACATGAAATGGCACTTGCAAATATTGATATGTACCTATACAGTATTATGACAATTAATTTAAAAGATATAGGATTTACCAATTATGACATGTTCGCATATTAATCACTAATTTTCACACAAAAACATTAACTGTAGCTTTGGCGAGCAAAATGTTACAGTTCTTTTGCAATTTAATCGTTTTTGCGGGAATGAGTGTTTGTGCAGAGAACACTAATTAGACTATACAAGTCTTGGTGGCAGCCAACACAACAGCTGTTTGGCTGCCATTGTTTTTAATCAATTTTTGAAAGAAGTGAATTTATGAAAATAAAATTATTAGCAGCATTGATTGCTTGCTCAATGATAATTTCCTGTATGACTGCTTTAACAGCCAATGCGGAAACCGAAAAGATCAATCCTTCGGCTGCGTTTGCAGAAACACAGAGCAGTACTGATTCATACGGCGATTATGAATACTTTGTTGATGATGATGGTGCAGCGGTTATTACAGGATACAAAGGTTCGGGGACATCGTTATCCGTTCCAAGCTCAATACAAGGAAAAAAAGTTAAGAGTATTGGTTATGACACATTCCGTGAGCATACAGAGCTTACAGAAGTAACTGTTCCTGATACAGTTTCTTATATTGGAGAGTTCGCTTTTTACGGGTGCAGCAATCTAAAAAAAGTAGAACTTCCTACATCAGTAACCGAGGTTGGTTACGGAGCATTTGATAATACTCCTTGGCTCGAAGACAGTGATGATGAATTTTTTATTTCAGGAAACGGCGTATTGATAAAATACAACGGAAAATCAGACAAGCTTGAAATTCCGAGCAAAGTAACATCAATAGCAGGCGGAGCATTGGAGTCTTGTGATTTGCTCACGAGTGTAGTTATTCCCAATACTGTTATTTCAATTGGCAGCTATGCTTTTTCCGGTTGTTATAATATGAAAACAGTCAATATTCCCAATTCGGTTAAAAGTATTGGATATTATGCTTTTTTTGATTGCGGCAGTTTGACTGATATATCCGTTCCAAATTCTGTAACAGCTATTGGGGAATGTGCTTTTCAGAATTGTACAGGCTTAAAAAGTATAACTCTTCCTAATTCATTGAAAGAAATTTCAGGGTGTACATTTGAGTCTTGTACCTCTTTGAAAAACATAACTATTCCTGATTCTGTCATCAAAATAGGTTGGAGTGCGTTTAGAAACTGCACTTCTTTAGATACGATAAACATTTCAAAAAACATCGAAACTATTGAAGAGTCTGCATTTGAGGGTACACCTTGGCTGAAAAATTATTCAAATGATTTTGTTACGATTGGTAATGGTGTTTTATACCAATATAAAGGTACAGCAACTGATATTACTCTTCCAAACAATGTTAAAAGTATCAGTGATTCTGCTTTTAGCTATAATTCTAAAATTACAAGTGTCATTTTCCCAGATTCGTTGACTGAGATTGCAAGTAAATCTTTTAGCGGTTGTAAGGAACTGAAGAGTGTAACTATAGGAAACTCGGTTAAGTATATCGGTTTTGAAACTTTTAAGGATTGTACAAACTTGTCTGATGTTAAGTTTGGAAATTCGGTAAATTATATTTCAGATGAGGCTTTTAAAAATTGTACTTCTTTGAAAAGAGTTGATATTCCCGATTCGGTTGATAACATTTGTTTTGGAGCTTTTAGCGGATGCAGCAATTTGGAAAGCGTTTACATTACTGATTTCTACATTAATATTGATGATTTGGTTTTTGAAAATTGCCCGAAATTAACGATTTACGGTTATAAGGACTCAATGGCAGAAAGCTACGCATCAGCAAAAAATATTAAATTTGTAGAAATCAAAACACCAACTGTGACACCGCCTGACAAACCTATAGAAACACCAATAAAAACATATAAATATGGTGATCTTGATGATGACGGTGCAATCACTTCGGCAGACAGTCTTCTTATTTTGAGAGCATCTGTAAAACTGGAGAATTTTAATGAGGTTCAGACAAAACTCGCAGATGTTGACAGTGACGGAAATATTTCTTCGGCAGATGCACTCGAAGTTCTTCGCTACAGCGTAAAGCTACCTACCACGGGTAAAACAGGAGAAACAATGAAATAATTGTAAAAAAATGGTAATTTAAAAATATTATGAATCATATGTAACAGATTAACAAAATCACTAAGTAGGGAGGTTTTCATCTCTACTTAGTGATTTTTTAAGTATTTTTTTAAATCAGGTATTTATCATTGCTCCGTCCGAAACATCGGGTTTATTATTCTGCTGTTCAATCGCTTTCGGTTTAGGTGTTTCAGACTGCTCAGGAGGCTGTATAGCCTTTGTTTGAGCCATAGAGAAGAATAATATGTCCTCTGCTTGTTGCTGCCCTTATTCTGAGCCTCCTTATGAAGAATATCACGCAATTCATTCATACGCTC
>CACYEJ010000182.1 GCA_902773395.1 uncultured Ruminococcus sp. | reverse complement strand
GAAGGGATAATGGCTTGGTTTTTCCTTTTTTTCATTTCCTATATAATAAAAATACTACATTATTTCCGAGTTGTCAATCAATGAATAAAATGTTACAAATGTTTGGTAACATTAACAAAAGTGATAAAAAATTAATAATTTTTTTAAACTTTTTCTGTTTCAGCCGGAACAATGATTTGTAAATGTAAGAAAGGAAGATTATTAGCTTGTCATATTGCACAAACGCTATTCGTCATATTTCACATATATGGCACGGCGAGTTTGTACACACTGCCAGTTTGAGCGAAATATGACGTGCAAAATGCACAAATCTTTTGCCGCATTTTATTTAGACCAATAAAATTGTATAAAGATATTGAAAAAAAGATGTGCATATGTTATTATTTATGTAGTGACATTGTTCCGTTTTGTACTGCTTCCCATTGAAGAAATCGTCTTGTTTCTTTAAAATCGGTTGTCAGTATTGAAGATGCGTTTTTTTCTTAGACATTCGTAATCTGTTCGAGAACGCATTCTGCAATAAAACGGCGACAGCACTGGGTTGTCAACCCGGATAAAATATTTTAATTCTAAGAAAGAAGGAAAAAGTCAATGAACAAGACAAAAAGATTTTGTGCAATCGCACTCGCAGCTATGATGGCTGTAACAGCATTCGCAGGTTGCGGCGGCAGCTCAGGTGGTTCCAGCAGCACAGCAGGCGGCAGCGCTTCAACAGCAGCAGGCGGCGACAGCAGCACAGCAGCTACTACAGCAACAGCTGACGGCGCAGCTCCGGCAGCATTGGATACATCTAACGGTGATCCGCTCAACGGCGAGGGCGCAAACGGTACTATTAAGCTTAAGGTTTGGGGTCCGGACGCAGCTCAGGAAATTCTCAAAAGACAGTGTGCAGATTTTGCAAACGAAGTAAAAGATTATGGTACTGTTGAAGTAGAAGTAGTTCCTCAGGGCGAGAATGACTCTGCTACTCAGGTTCTTACAGACGCTGAAACAGCTGCCGATGTATTTGGTTTCGCTTGCGATAACCTCAATAAGCTTGTAAAGACTGACTCTCTTCTCCAGGTTGCAGGTCCTAACAAGGATTTCGTTGTAGCTTCCAACAGCCCTGAGTCTGTTTCTGCTGCTACAGTTGGCGACACAATCTATGCTTATCCTGAGACAGGCGACAACAGCTACATTCTCGTTTATGACAAGACTGTTGTAAGCGCTGATCAGGCTAAAACTCTTGAGGGCACACTTGCAGCTTGTAAGGCTGCTAACAAGCAGTTCGTTATGGACGCAGGCAACGGTTACTATTCATGCCTCTTCATGTTTACAGGTGGACTTAAGATTGACGGTCTTGAGGAAGACGGCGTTACTCAGAAGTTCACAGAGTATGATGAGGAAAAGATGGTTAAGACAATGATGGCTTTCCATACTCTCTTCACAGGCGAATACAAGGATACATTGCTCAACGGCGAGTCCACAAAGGTAGTTGACGGCTTTAAGTCCGGTACAGTTGGCGCTGGTATCGACGGTTCTTGGAACTTCGCTTCTGCTAAGGAAGCTCTCGGCGAGAACGCAGGCTTTGCTGTTCTTCCGACAATCAACGTTGACGGCACAGATACTCCAATTATCAATATGTTCGGTTACAAGCTCCTCGGCGTAAACTCCAGAACAAAGTATCCTGCAACATCTATCGCTCTTGCTAAGTACCTCTCAGGCGAGAAGTGCCAGGACGAAAGAGCTAAGGAACTTAACTGGGGTCCGTCTAACACTGCTGTTTCTCAGAGCGATACTGTAAAGAACGACGAGGCTCTCTCCGCTGTTCTTGCTCAGAGCGCTAACTCTGTTGCTCAGGTATCTGTATCTGATACATTCTGGTCACCAATGGGCACATTCGGCAACAAGATTGTTGACGCTGATAACCCGCTTGACGAAGCAGCTTGCAAGGATCTTATTAAGCAGACAATTTCTAACATCAGAGATGAGTAATTTTTAACTGACAATTTAACATCTACAATATTAAGTCCCAGGCAATTTGATTGCTTGAATTGCCTGGGGCTTTCTTAACAAGATTTTTAGGGGAGTGAGCTAATGACATTTATTGAATATCAGTCGCTTACCACCGGACAAAAAATCAGCTACAAGATTAAAGAGTTTTTTTCACTGCTTCCGGGCAGACTGCATGGAGTAGTTGCTGCTATCGGTAAATTCTTTAAGAACTTGGGTATATCTATTGTTTCAGGTGCTAAGGGCTACGCTTCAAGATTCTCAAAGGGCGATTTTGCCACAAAGCTTTCTTACATTATTATGGGTTTTGGCAACTTCACCAGAGGTCAGGCAGGCAAGGGACTTGCATTCCTCGCTGCCGAAGTTTTATACATAGTTTACTTGGCTAGCTTCGGACTCAAATGGATGAACATGTTCGATACATTGGGTTTGACAGAGTCCGTCCAAGAGGTTGATGAGGTCACAGGTCTTGTAAAATCTATTCCTGGTGATAACTCAATGCTTATCCTTCTTTATGGTACGATGACTATTTTGTTGTCGATAGTGTTCTTCTTTGTATATATTGCCAACACAAAGGCAGCGTATGAAGCTGAACAGTCCATTAAGGCAGGCAAGAAGAACCTTACTCTCAAAGAGGAGCTTCAGGATTTCCTCGATGGCAAGTATCATATCACATTGCTTTCCTTGCCGGTTCTTCTTATTTCCGTGTTCACGATTCTTCCGCTCGTGTTCATGATTTTGATCGCATTTACAAACTATAACGCGCAGCATACCCCTCCGGGAAGCTTATTTACATGGGTTGGTTTGGATACCTTTAGAGAGGTATTTAAATCTTCAGAGGGCGCTAGTAAGAGCTACACATTCGTAGAGCTTACAAAATGGACCATTGTTTGGGCTATTTTTGCTACATTCTCAAACTACATCTTCGGTATGATTATAGCTCTTATGATCAACAAGAAGAGTATTAAATTCAAGACTCTTTGGAGAACGCTTTTCGTAATTACGATTGCTGTTCCTCAGTTCGTATCATTGCTCCTTATGAATCAGATTCTTCAGGACGATGGTGTTCTGAACGTAATCAGAGGCTATTTGGGAATGGCTCCGATTTCGTTCTTTAACGGTAAAGCAATCACTGCGCGTATTACCGTTATCGTTATCAACATGTGGGTTGGCGTACCTTACACAATCCTCCAGACTTCCGGTATTCTTATGAATATCCCTGAAGACCTTTACGAAAGCGCAAGAATTGACGGCGCTACACCGGTTGTTCAGTTCTTCCAGATTACACTTCCGTATATGCTCTTCGTTACAACTCCTTACCTTATCCAGAGTTTCGTAGGTAACATCAACAACTTTAACGTTATCTATCTCCTTACAAATGGTGGACCAAGTAAGAACGCCAATTTGTATCAGGCTGGTGAAACTGACTTGCTTGTAACATGGTTGTTTAAGCTTACCATGAACAGTAACGACTATAACACTGCGGCAGCCGTTGGTATTCTCGTATTTATCGTTTGTGCTACCTTGTCGCTTATCACATTTAATATGTCCAAGTCTTCAAGAAATGAGGAGGAATTCTCATGATAAAAAGTTACAGATTAAGCCGAATGATTTCGGATATCGTTATTTATGTAATTTTGGGCGGTCTTGGTCTTATTTGGGTAAGCCCTCTTGTGTGGCTTTTCCTTCACTCCTTCAGAAAAGAAGGCGGTGTATCTGTACCTTACGTATTCCCAAAAGAGTATACCATAGAGAACTATAAGCTGCTTTTTACAAATACTGATGTATTCGACTTTCCAAGATGGTTCCTCAATACATTTGTTGTTGCAGTATTTGCCTGCATCATCTCAACACTTTCTGTATTGATGGTATCTTACGCATTCTCACGTCTTAGATTTAAGTCACGTAAAATGTTCATTAACATCGGTATGGTATTGGGAATGTTCCCAGGCTTCATGACAATGATTGCTCTTTACTATTTGTTAAAGGCAATGAACCTTACGCAGACTCTTCCGGCTCTTGTTATCTGCTATAGTGCCGGTGCCGGTCTTGGATTTGCTATCTCGAAGGGCTTCTTCGATACGATTCCGAGAGCTCTTGACGAGGCTGCTACGATTGACGGCGCAACAAGAAATCAGATCTTCTGGAAGATCATTCTCCCGATTTCGAAGCCTATTCTAGTTTATACAGTTCTTACTTCGTTTATCGGTCCGTGGTGTGACTTTATTCTTGTAAAGATCATCATGGGTGATAACCGTGACAATTATACTGTTGCTCTTGGTTTGCAGAAGATGACAGAGAGAGAGTATAAGCAGAACTACTTTAAGCAGTTCCTTGCCGGTTCTGTAATCGTTGCTATTCCGATTACAATTCTCTTCCTCAAGATGCAGAACTACTACGTAGAAGGCGTTACAGCCGGTGGTGTTAAGGGTTAATATTTGTTATGCTTATTGAATAAGTGCATAGCTCATTTCAAAGTATCTACCGTTTTTTCGGTAGATACTTTTTTTAAGAGAAAATTTAATGGCAGGCAGTGTTCAAAACGATTAGGAAAAACGTTGAAATAGATTCTTTTAAAACTTTTTTATAAAAAATAGAATATATGGAGAAAAATTATAGAATATTTATAAATAATGTGATATAATTAAATATAATAAAACATTTCTTAAATATAAAAAAGGAAGATAAAAAATGGTTGAAAGATGTACAGGAATGGGGCTTAAAGGAATAGAATCATTCAAAGTGACAATTGAGGCTGATTTGTCTAATGGTCTGCCTGCTTTTGACGTGGTTGGACTGCCGGATCTTGCAGTAAAGGAATCTCGTGACAGGGTTCGCTCAGCAATGAAAAATTGCGGCTTTGAATTTCCGGTGGGCAGAATTACAGTCAACCTAGCTCCTGCTGATATAAAAAAGGTTGGACCTCTGTATGATTTGCCTATCTTAATCGCAATGCTGAAGCTTTCCAATCAGCTTAGTGCAGATATAAGTGATGCTGTGTTCATTGGCGAAATATCTTTATCGGGTCAGGTTAATAAGGTAAACGGTATTTTACCGATGACAATTGAAGCTCAAAGATTAGGCTATAAACGGATTTTTGTGCCTTATCATAATTGCGCTGAGGCGGCTGTTGTAAAAGATATTGAGGTGTACCCTGTTGAAGATATCAACCAATTACATATGTGTTTGTCCGGAAAAAAAGCTATAAGCCGTGCAAACGCCGAAGAGCTTACTGTTACAATAGATGAGCTTGATTTAGATTTTTCTCAAGTTCGTGGACAATACGAGGCAAAACGTGCTTTGGAGATTGCCGCCGCCGGAAGTCATAATGTTCTTTTGGTAGGTCCTCCGGGTTCCGGAAAGAGTATGCTTGCTCAGAGATTGCCGACAATTCTTCCGGATATGACATTTGAGGAAATGATAGAAACAACGAAAATTCACTCCATTGCAGGATTAATTCCCAGTGGAGTGTCGCTGATAAATAAAAGACCTTTCCGTGCGCCTCACCATACGATTTCACCTATGGGGCTTGCCGGCGGCGGAAGCATTCCAAGTCCCGGAGAAATTTCACTTTCTCATAATGGTGTGCTTTTTCTTGACGAACTTCCTGAATTTTCACGTAACGCAATGGAGGTGCTGCGTCAGCCGCTGGAGGACGGTATGGTAACTATTTCAAGAGTAAGCGGAACACTTACTTATCCGTGCAATATCGCTCTGGTGTGTGCGATGAATCCATGCCCTTGCGGATATTATGCAACAGGCGTTAGAAAATGTACATGTACTGATAAAGCTGTTACGAGATATCTAAACAAGGTTTCAGGTCCGCTTCTTGACAGAATTGAT
Source organism: uncultured Ruminococcus sp. (assembly GCA_902773395.1). The sequence goes on along the minus strand of CACYEJ010000182.1, from coordinate 2,444 downwards.
ATTCACATTGAAGTTCCTTCTGTAAAATATGAAGAGCTTTCATCTGCTATTCCTGCTGAGCCGTCCGAGGTAATTCGTGAGCGAGTAAACAAGGCGAGGGATATTCAGGTTGAACGCTATAAAAATATGAATATCAATGCGAATTCACGTATTCCCACGGGAATGCTTCATGAGTTTTGTGCTCTGAATAATGAGGCTGAATCTTTGATTAAAAAGGCTTTTACAAAGCTTGGACTTTCTCCGAGAGCATATAGCAGAATTTTAAAGGTGTCGAGAACGATAGCTGATCTTGACGGCAGCGAGGTAATTAATTCTGACCATGTTGGAGAAGCAATACAGTACAGAAGTCTTGATAGAAAATATTGGAAAAGATAGACTATATTATATAATTTAATATTTATGGTAAACGTCATTGAAGAAATCCTACTGAGAGTTGTAAAAGTGTGGAATTTGGAGTTAAGGGAGATACTTGTCATAGAACGGCTTTACAGCAGAGAATAAGTCCACAAGCGAGATAAACTTCAACACTATAAACTGATATGGTGTTGATGTTAAGATTTATTTCGCTTACTATTAAGTTGTTTTTTACAAAAGTTCATCTTGACAAATTGGGGATTAGGTGTAATAATAAATATGTTATAGCTTTATAAAGTTTAAAGAGGAGAAAAATATATGACAAATAAGGATTATTTAGAGCTAGACAGCAAGTATCTTGCAAGTACCTATAAACGTTTTCCTGTAACTCTTGTGCAGGGAAAGGGTGCTGCAGCCTTTGACACAGAGGGTAAAAGCTACATAGATTTTGGCAGCGGCATTGGTGTGAACAGTCTTGGTTATTGTAACGACAAATGGATTGAGGCAGTTGTAAATCAGGCGAATACTTTACAGCACACTTCCAATCTTTATGCAACGCTGCCTGATATTAAGCTTGCTGAGAAGCTATGCAGCTATACAGGCTACAGCCGTGTGTTTTTCGGAAATTCGGGTGCTGAGGCAAACGAATGTGCTATTAAAGTTGCGAGAAAATACGGCACGGATAACAAAGGCAGTGATTGCACGAATATCATTACTTTCGTCAATTCCTTTCATGGTCGAACAGTAACCACTCTTGAAGCAACAGGTCAGGACGTTTTTCATAAGAATTTCTTCCCGTTCACAGGCGGTTTTAGGTACGCTAAGATAGGTGACAGGGAGTCGTTGCTTGCAGCCGTTGATAGCACTGTTTGTGCGATTATGATTGAACTTGTTCAGGGAGAGGGCGGTGTTATTTCCGTTGATAAGGACTTTGTGAAGTTCGTGGAGCAGCTTTGTAAGGATAACAATATTTTGCTTATCGTTGACGAGGTGCAGACAGGTATAGGAAGAACGGGTACGCTTCTTGCAAGTGAGCAAATGGATATCAAGCCGAATATTACAACATTGGCTAAGGGGCTTGGCGGAGGCTTGCCAATTGGTGCGGCACTTCTTGACGATAAAACAAAAGATGTTCTTGGTTTTGGCGATCATGGCTCGACATTTGGCGGAAATCCCGTAGTGTGTGCCGGAGGACTTGCTGTGCTTGAGGAGCTGATTGACGGCGGTATCCTTGATGAAGTTTCCGAAAAGGCTGAGTATATTAAGGAGCAGCTCACAAAACTTCCTCAGGTAAAGGGTATTTCCGGTTTGGGAATGATGATAGGTGTAACACTGGATGACAGCCTGAAAGCAGCTGAGGTAGCCGGCAGATGTGTAGAAAACGGCTTACTGATTCTCACTGCCAAGACTAAACTGAGATTGCTGCCGCCGCTTAATATCACCAAAGAGGAAATTGATAAGGGTATGGAGATTCTTTCAAAGTCGTTTTGAGTATAGGTTGGTTTGATCATACTTAAAATCTAAAAGATTTAGCATTTTAAAGTTTTGATCAAACTTTTTCAAAAGTTTGCGGGTCGAGGGCGGAGCCTCGTCGCTGACGAAACAAACTATCGTAGAAAAACGAACTACCCTCAGCTAAACTGAATAGACTTTCTGTAGAAAAAAATAAACCAAAGCAACTCTTAAAGTAGTATCTTTCGGTTAAAACTAAAACAGGCAAGAGCTTGCGAATTGCCAATCTAAAGTATAAAAATATCTACAGCTTTTAATGGTTCAAGGTAGTATAAAAAACGCAAGCTTTATTACAAGGCTTGCGTTTTTATGTAATAGATGTATTTCTTCATAGACAAAAAATTCAGATAGTTATCACATTTAATCTTCAAATAACACTTGACATTCAGAAAGATTAAACGTATAATAATAATATCGAACTGATTAATTTGTACAATATTTTATGTATTGGTTTATGGGCTTTGTATAAAAATATTCCGAACCATATAGAGTATCACGTGAAATAATAGTTTTTATAACTCCTATATTCAATTTTCGGCAAGGACGAGGGACGAGAAATCGTTCCTCTCTTGCTTTTT
>CACYEJ010000181.1 GCA_902773395.1 uncultured Ruminococcus sp. | reverse complement strand
TATATGCAGTGTTCATCAGAATATCTCCTTTTTGAATGTCTATAATTCCATAAGAACAGTCAAATCTGCGTATTGAGCCGGGATTCATGATATACATTCCGCCGTCATACTCGGTGTAGGGTACGTGTGTGTGACCGTATAATACAATGTCTGCGCCGTGACTTCGTGCTTTTTGCTTTATCATATCAAGTCCGTATTTCACACGCTCAACGTGACCGTGTGTGATAAAAAATTTCTTTCCCTCAATAACCCTTTCTTCGCAAAGAGGAAGCGAACAGCCCCAGTCGTTGTTTCCTTTTACTCCTATAAACACTTTTTCCGGAAAGTTTCTGCGAACATCGTCAAATTCCTCACAGCCGTCACCGAGAAATATTACTGCCTCAGCTTTGCTCTGCGAGCGAACAAGGTTGTTGAATGAGCTATAATCTCCGTGTGAATCTGAAACGACAAGTATTTTCACGATATATTCTCCTTTTTATTTTTTGTTGTTATTGTTTTATTATACAACACATTTTCGAAAAAAGATAGTCTTTAGTTGTTTGACAGCGTAATTTTTCTTCGGGAACAACTTTTAAAAATTTTAATAATATATTATGGGTGGATTGTATAAACCGTTTTAAACTCGGCTAAAATAATATTGAGGGAAAACCACCCATTCAAAATCAACATACTACCCAAAGCTGTCAGCACGGCTTTAGGTAAAAAAATCGGAGAGTGAAAAACGTGAATATTAAACGTGGCGATATTTTCTACGCTGATTTAAGTCCGGTCGTAGGCTCGGAGCAGGGCGGCGTTAGACCGGTGCTGATTGTGCAGAATGACGTTGGAAACCGCTACAGCCCTACTGTGATTGCCGCCGCTATCACCAGCAAGCAGGATAAGGCTAGTATGCCTACTCACATTAAGGTCGGAGCAGTGACGGGCGGTCTTGCAAAGGATTCCGTAGTTCTTCTGGAGCAAATAAGAACTATAGACAAAAGACGGCTCAAAGAGAAAATGGGCTGTCTGGATACAGGTTCAATGGGGAAAATTGACGAGGCGATTTCTATAAGCTTCGGTCTTAGATAAAAATAAAGAAGCACTTGTCGGAAATATTTTATCCGGCAGGTGCTTTTGTTCTATTTGTTTGAAAAGGTTATAGTTAGGTCACGGCTGCCAACCTTGATTTCCTTAATGCAGCCCGTGTCAAAATCTGTTGTGAGCGTATATGAATATTTGCTGGTTTTGCCTGTGAATACGGCTGTTGTCAATGTGCTGGACTGCGGCTCGCTGCGTTCTTTGTAGGTAAGGGCGTTTTCTTGAATGGCAGAGTCCAGAATATCTCGGATTACCTGAGGAAGAGCGTTATCTCCCATAAAGGAGCGTTCCGTGCTGAATTTTAAATCTCCGAAAACAATGCTGCATCCGCCGCCCGAAAATGTATAGGCTAGCCCGTCAATGCCGTCGGGCTGTGCAAAGGTTATGCTTGTAACGCCTTGCAGCATATGTGTAACAGAAGCGTCATAGCTTTTGCCTTTGTATATGATATGGCATCCCTCGCCGCTAAACTCCAGAATAGGGGGCGAGGGTGTCGGTGAGGGCAGCAACGCACATGATGTAAGCAGCGTGATAATTAGCAGTCCTATGATTGTAATTTTCAGTTTCTTTATAAGACATCACCTACATTATATATTTTATTGCTTCAATAACATCTCTTGCGCTTACGCAGGAACTTGAATATTCGTCAATACACTCATCGGCAGCATAGCCGTGCAGATATACTCCTGTGACTGCTGCCTCGTAATTCTCAACTCCCTGACACACAAGCGAACCGATTATTCCGGCAAGAACATCTCCGCTTCCGCCCTTTGCAAGACAGCCGTTTCCGGTGGGATTTACGGTGAGCCGTGAGCCGTCCGTGATAACTGTGCCCACGCCTTTCAGTACCATAGTACAGCCGTATTCCTTTGCAAATTCGGCTGCAAGGTCTTCACGATTTTCTTGAATTTCGGCAATGCTCCTTTTGCATAAACGTGACATCTCTCCGGGGTGCGGCGTGATGATAGTCGGATAATTTCTTCTCTTTAATACATCTATATGCTTGGCTATGCAGTTTATGCCGTCCGCATCGAGAATAATTGTTTTCGTACATTCTTCAAGCAATCGGCATACAAGCTGTTCTGTATCATCAGTTACCTTTAAGCCGCAGCCGATTACAACAGCAGAGCTTTTTTCGGCTTCGCCCAATATTTTATCAAAGTCGGAAAAACATAGAGTTCCGTCCTTGCTTTCGGGCATCGGCACAAAGACGGATTCCCATAAATTTGACGCTGCAATCGGATAAATTGATTCAGGTAAAATCATCTTTACAAGTCCGGCACCGCACGTCATGGCGGCACTTCCACAGAGCATGGCTGCACCTGCCATACCATAGCTTCCGCAAATACAGCAGAGTGTACCGAACGTGCCTTTGTTGCAGTCGTTATCACGCAGGTCATTCAGATAGTCTATTACCTGTTCGAAAATGCTTTCAGGGAAAATAGTATTGTTTATTTCTGTAGAATTTTGATGATTAAAAAGATTAAAAATTTCCATATACTTAATTTCCTTTCGTAATTTCTGAGAGAATATAGGCAGACTGAAAAATCCTCTATCCTATATTATGTTATCATTTTGTAAAAATACACGTGCGGATTTCGATGTGCATACGGCTTGATGCTTTAACAAAAAGGGGAAGTCTGATTAAAATAACAAACTTCCCTGATTTTCATTGCTGATATTACTTCTTACTTTTTTTTGTTTTTTGAGCTGCTGCCCGGTTTTGAGTCTAATATATTTACATTTGACTTTTTCTCAGATTTAGAAGCTGCAGCGGAAGCTTTGCTGTTTTTGAACATTTCCGCTCTAATGTTGTTTCTGAGATACGGCTTCATTGCTTCAAGCGTTTTTTCTCCGGGGGAGAAGAGCAGCAGGCAGTCGCCGCCGAATTTGTCAAGGTGCATCTCCGCACCGTAAACGTCGTCGCCGTCGGGGGTAATGCTTGCATTGAAGATTTTTTGATAACGCTTTTTGTCAAAGTCGCTGTCTTTAAATTTACGCAGGGTGTTGAAGCGTTTTATGTCAACGCTGATAACACGCTTGCGGCTTCGTTTTGCAGTTACCTTATCAATGGTAATATTGCTGTTTGTAACGGCATATTCAAATTCTTTGTATAAGCCAGTCACAAGGTAGTACGAGCCGTAAAGCCCAAAGAAAGCGGAAACAATTGCCACAATTACAAAGTAACCGTTGACAGCCGAACCAAGTAAAAGAAATATCGCCGGCAGTGAAAAAATACACAAAAGATACACAACAAGCTTTGCTATATCCTTATGAGTATTCTTTCGGACTACAAGCTCTTCGGTAAAATTATCCATTTTGAAAACTCCCATTTCACACTAATTTACTATAATGATAGCATATTATGATATTTTTTTCAAGAATTTTTAAAAGATAAAATAAAAATTTGTGTAAATAGAGTATGTACATTTTTTATAAATTTTAAAAACACCTCTTGAAAATTATGAAGAATGGTGTTATAATCTATAAATAAGCAAATATAAAAAAATGCACAAAAAATATATAATCTCGAAATTAGAGTATAATATTTTTATTGCAAAATAACATGGCTTCAAAAAAGAAGAGAATGTTATCATTCAGAAGATTATATTATGTTATGGCTTACTCGAAGAAGTCAACAATAAAATCTAATTTTCAGTATCTTTAAACTCAGTGGGAATTG
>CACYEJ010000180.1 GCA_902773395.1 uncultured Ruminococcus sp. | reverse complement strand
TAGAAGCTGAAGTGTTTTACGGCTGCTCGTCTCTTAAAGAGATTTCTATTCCTTCATCTGTTACAGAATTGAACGGGTATACGTTCGCAGGCTGCACGTCGCTTGAAAAGGTCGTTCTTCCGGCGGGCTTGACTACGATAGGATGGAGTGGGTTTGAAGGCTGCTCGTCTCTTAAAGAGATTTCTATCCCTCCATCTGTTACAGAAATAAGAGATGAGGTGTTTAAAGGCTGTTCGTCTCTTGAAGAGGTTTATATTCCCTCATCTGTTATACAAATTGAAGAATCGACATTTTACGGCTGCTCGTCTCTTAAAGAGGTTTCTATCCCTGCGTCTGTTACAGAAATAGGAGATAAGGCGTTTTACGGCTGCTCGTCTCTTAAAGAAGTTTCTATCCCTACGTATGTTACACATATAGGAAGAGAGGCGTTTGAGACTTCTGGGCTTGAAAGCATAACTATTCCCGGTTCGGTCGATACTTTTGGAGGCGATATCTTTTCCTATGCCTTTGCCAGATGCGAAAATCTTAAGTCAGTTACTATAGAAGAAGGCGTAGTGATTATTCCAGACAGTGTGTTTTATGGCTGCCCGCAGATCGAATCGGTAAGTATTCCCGACTCTCTGAAGGATATACCATCTTTCTGGGGAACAGTGTATAGAGACCGTCTTCAAGAAAACGCTTCCGACGGTTTTGTTGTAAGTCCTGAGGGCGTTTTGTTTGATTATACAGGCGATGAAGAGAACGTGACTGTTCCCTCAAATGTCACAAGGTTTGTTTCCGGCGCCTTTTTAAACGATAATATAAAGAGTCTTGATCTTGGTGAGAATATAGATTATATCCCTTATCACGCTTTTCTTAACAGCCACATTGAAACAATTAAATTGGGCAATAAGGTGAAATATATTGGCGAAGAAGCTTTTAGTAACACTTTTGCGATTAAGGAAATAAAGTTTCCGTCATCTCTTGTTGAAATAGGCAGACGTGCGTTTTATGGCAGTGTCCTCGAAAAGGCAGAATTTCCTGATTCGCTCGAAAAAATAGGATTGGATGCTTTCCATAATTCTCCAATATACGATAATAATGAGGATGACTTCGTGTGCTTCGGCAAGGTGCTTTATAGATATAACGGAAGCGGAAGTGTTCCGATAGTACCCGAAAATGTCAGATATATCAGTTCTACAGCTTTTAACACATTGCCTATTTCAAGCGTAAAACTACACGGGGGGATACTCGGAATCAGCGATTTTGCATTTTATAACTGCAGGAGCATGAAGATTATAGAGATCCCGGATTCAGTTAAGGAAATGGGGAAATATGCGGTTGGCTATTATGAGGAATATGCCCAACAATACAATAAGCAAGAGCACTTAATAATAGTCGGTAAGAAAGGCTCTGCCGCTGAGCGGTACGCAATAGATAATGGCTTTATTTTTTGCGATTCTTATGTTCAAACAGGAAAATGTGGTGATAACGCTGTTTGGGAGGTCGATCTTCACAACAACACACTTACGATCACAGGCAGCGGTGATATGTATAATTTAGATTCCGGATCTTATATCGATCACCCGGAGGAAACATCTTATAGGATATTTTCATCTTTCATAAAAAGCGTTGAGGTGTGTGAAGGTATAACATCTCTCGGAAATGAGGCATTTGAAGGTTTTAGAGCAACTCAAAACTTATCATTGCCGGATACGTTGAAAAGGATAGGTGAAGATGCACTTAGGGATATTGGTGTAAGGGTGATAAATCTTCCGGCTGGTATTGAAGAGATCGGAAGCCACTACTTCGGCATTGGAGGAACCAATGAGGATCATTCCGTTACCGAAGAAATAAATGTCAAAGAGGGAGGGGTAAGGTATTTTTCGGATCACGGTGTGCTTTATGATAAAAAAGAAAAGGAACTTGTCTGCATTCCTGAAGGGTGCAGAGAGAGTGAAATAATTGTCCCGGATGGGATTACAAGCATCAATACAGATGCATATCGTTCTCTGGTCAATGTTCATCGGTTTGTACTGCCGGAGGGGTTTATAATCGGAAATTACGATATGCTGCAAAAGGATTATGAAAGTGCTTACGATGTTGTTTTTCTCGGCGATGGCTACGATGAGTCCAAATTTTCTATTTTTGTTAGTAACAAAAACATATTTTCTGATGCTGATCTCAAACGAATCAATGTATATTGCCATTTTTCCAAGCCTGGCTGGAAGGAGTTAATTGATCATGGTGTCCCGTTGGTAATCTTTCACGATCTCGATACTATTACGGATGATTTTTCAATTTCCTCTGAAAAAACCGAAATAGAACCGTTTGAAGCGGTTAAAATCGATCTAATTGTTGAAAAACTCTATATGAAGGAATACAAATGGTCGTCCTCCGATGATTCCGTAGCCGTAGTGAGCGATGAGGGAACTGTTATTGGACTTAAGGCGGGCAGCGCAGTAATAACAGCCGAGAGCACAGACGGAACTCAGAAGTCACAGATAACAATTACCGTCAAGGGCAGCTATGAATTAGAATCAGGTATAAAGCGCAAGCTAAACGCAGATTACTTCGGAGATTTAAGTGACACCGATGAAGAATTGGTGTTTTCTCGAAAGTATAACGGTTACTATATCCTGAAAAAAGGAACGCTGTATTTCTACTCTATCAACAAAGATACTTATACAGCGGTTTATACCTTCGGCAATGTGATCCTTTCTAATGTTATAGATAACAGGCTTACGGTTCTTCTGAGTGAGCCATATACAAAAAACAAAGTTGTTTGCTATGATCTCAACAGCTTGAGAGTCCTTTCATCGGTTGATATCGAAAAATCAAAGTATAGAGTGTTTGCCGTTTCCGCAGACGAAAAAGCAAATATTTATATCTCTTTTCACGACAGAACGTTCGAACCATATATAAGGTATTATCTTGAGGTGTTCTCTCATTCGGGAGAGCTGATTGCTCAAACTGAAACAGAGAAATCAATAGTAGATATGTTGGGGTTTTATGAGAATGGAGAGAAAATGCTGTTCATTGATGCAGAGGCAGATTCGAGAATAGTGACCGATTTTCATCATCTGCGAAGCTTACAGCTCGGAACTATCAACGGAGGAAAGCTAACACTTGAACCTTATGAGTATGGTTGGTTTGTTCTGTTCGGTATGGTTCTCTTTCAAGGTATAGAGACAATATCTTACGAATCAGTGAACCGTGTCAAGTATGCGGCAGCGTTGTACGGCGGTAGATACGCTGTCATTCGCAGCGGCGTTTGGCAAGCTGACATTATTAGGGATCTCACAGATCAAACAAAAGGTTATGCACAGTATACCGCTTTGTATTATGATAATGCACGGATTGATGAGGAAGGAATACTCAGCCCGGATCAGGCCAGACATAAAAACGCCGAAGATTTCTGTAAGGGTACAAGGTCGGTGTATCGTGAGAACAGCGAAAGTGTGATAATGTATAAAGAAGGCAAACATCTTGTTGAATACAGCCTTTTGGACGGTTCTGTAATGGCGTCATGCCCGACTGAGCATTTTATTTACATGCTCGATGGATATTCAGCTGATGATCTTATAGCTGTTGAAAAGGAAAACGGCGTGTACTATCTTGAAACATTGTCATGGGATATTTCTTCTTCAGCTGAAATAGCGCCCGAAAAAGCTCAGATGACAGTCGGAGAGACACAGAAAATTAAAGCTCAATACAACAGTTCGATATTGTCAACGTCTAATAAGTGGACAAGCTCAGATAACAGTCTCGCAACGGTTTCGAGTGATGGTACCGTTTACGCATGGCACGAGGGAGTTGTTACGATCACACTAACTATGGGTGAATTCTCTACAAGCTGTGAGATCAACATACTGCCGGGCAACGGAACTGGGGGGATAATAAAATATTGCAGTGACCCTGCCGTTACTGAAAACGCTTCAAAACATGATTACAATACTTATGGAGATACGATCAATTCGTATCTGTTTGAAACGGATACAGGCTACACACGAATAGAGAACATTCCCGATAAATATGAATACATTGATGAATACAACGAAGAAACTGGAGAGTATGACAGTAAAACGATTGTAACTTATGGATATTTAATCAAAGAAAACTATGACAGAGAGTTTAATCTTCTTTCGAGCGAAAAGATTGAAAGGGAGCTTCCGCTGTTCGGTGGTGCTTTCAGCGGAGAAAACTACAATTTCCTTGTGTTCGGTCAAGAAAACAGAGAGGAAAACGACGACTGTGAGGTTTTGAGAGTTGTAAAATTTACAAAGGACTGGCAGCGTATAGATGCTTTGTCTCTTTATGGCAAAAACACATACATACCTTTTTCTGCCGGCTCTTTGCGCATGACAGAGTATAAAGGAGTACTCTATATCGCAACATGTCATAAGATGTACGATAATGGTGACGGTCGTAATCATCAGGCAAGCATGGTCTTTTGTATAGATGAGAATACGCTTACCATTAATAACGAACAGTATGACATTGCAGACATTGATTGGCTCTACGTTTCGCACTCCTTCAATCAATTCATTGCCGTAGAAGACGATATTATTTACAAAGTGGATCACGGTGACGCAGCTCCCCGCGGAATAGTTCTTCAGACAAGTCGTTCCGATGAGCTGAGAAGAATAAACAGTCTTAACCTCAAAAGTGCAACGGAAGATGATGACAACTATAACTACACAGGTATTACCGTTTCTGATTTTGCGCTTGGCTCAGATCGCGTTGCCGTGGTAGGTCGTACGGTTGACATAAATAAGGAAGACAGTACCAAGAGTAATGTGTACATTTCAACTGTTGATAAGAGTACGCTAAAAAATCTGACCGAGGTCATGCTTACAAGCTATCCGGAAGAATCAAATACAGAAGTAGGAGATCCGTATCTCAAACACATCGGAAACGGGCATTTTATTGCTTTTTGGGAAGAATCCAATGCCGATGAAAAGAATAATACGCATTATTCAATTAAATGCGTAACTCTTGACGAGTATGGTAATATTTCCAATATCAACACCATTGAAAACGCGAGACTTTCAGACTGTGAGCCGATTATTGACGGCAGCGGACGTGTCGTCTGGTATGTGTCTGATGGATTGGATGTAACTTTCTATACTATAGATCCGTTTAATCAGATGTTGGAATATATCGGTGTCAAGCAGACCTATAACCCCGAAAAAAACCGCTTGTACGGCGATGTAGACGGTGACGGTAACATCACATCTGCCGACGCATTAACAATTCTCCGCACGAGTGCAGGTCTTTCCAGTCTATCTCCAGAACAGACGAAGCTCTCGGATGTAGATGGAGACGGTAATATTACATCAGCAGATGCGCTTGCGGTTCTTCGGTACAGTGCTGGACTAAGCAGTAATGAAAATATAGGTAAACCAATAGCTTCATAAACAATAACGGCGAGTAGGGGACTGCTCGCCGTTTTACCTGGTTTAGATTTTCATGCGTCCTAATTATTCTCTTATTATCACCTGCTCCTTTGCTTAGGCATAGTTACG
>CACYEJ010000179.1 GCA_902773395.1 uncultured Ruminococcus sp. | reverse complement strand
GGACGAACCTCTTCATAGGCGTATATCTTCTCGTTAAAAATAAGTCTTTTCTCCATGATAAACTCCATTTGAATATCCATTAATTATGTGTAAAAAATTCCACCTATCAAAACTGTAGGTGGAATTTCTTTTTAAGCCTCTGCTTCCGCTGCGGCTTGCTTTTGTCGTTTAATAACCTTTAGTCGAGAGAACTCTTCTCTGTCCTTTTCATCAAGAGCATCTGTAATATATTTTACAGTTCCCTCAAATCTAGGTATCATAATATTTTTTAATGCGTTGGCACGTCTTTGCGTTGTGCTGATTGCATTGGCTAATCTGTAAACGCTGTTTTCTATCTCGGCAAGGTGAGCAGTAAGGTACTTTACCTCCATAAACTTCTGCTGTGCATCGTCAAGAATCGAGTTCGTTGTATAAAGTCCGTACTGCAAATCGAGTCCGTTTTTCTCTTGAATCGCCACAATCGGTATTTCCACACCCATTACACTTCTGTAGGATAATGTGAGAGAATCTTCTTCCGGAACAGAACGTGAAATCTCGTCACAAAAGCCCATTGTAATATTAGCCGTTTCAAGAGCAAGATATGCTTCCTCATAAGCCTTGTCAATCTTTCCCTGAATAGACTTTGCGTGGTCTATCAGCGACATCAACTCTCGAATGAGAATATTTCTCTTTTTATCAAGCAGCTCATAACCAAGCCTCGACAGCTCCAGCGACTTTTTTGCATTCATCAGATTACCTTTGGTAGGTACTGCTTGTGCAGCCAATTATCTCACCTCATATCTTGGTTTATGAACACAGTTATTCTTCTATCGGCTTATAGTATTTGTCAAGTATCTTATCATCAACTCTATCAAGCTCACCTCTTGGCAAGTAACCCAAAAGCTCCCAGCCGAGGTCTAAGCTCTGTTCAATGGTACGGTTCTCCGTAAACTTTTGATTAACAAAGCGTTCCTCAAATTTTTCGCCGAATTCAAGGTACTTCTTATCAATCGGTGACAGCTCCTCTGCACCAATTACAGACGCCAATGAACGTGCGTCAATAACCTTTGCATACGAGGAGAACAACTGATTTGCAATTGCCTGATGATCTGCTCTGGTATAGCCCTCGCCTATACCGTCTTTCATCAGACGTGAAAGTGACGGCAGAATATCAATTGGTGGGTATATTCCCTGTCCCTGCAAGCCACGGTCAAGAACTATCTGTCCCTCTGTGATGTATCCTGTCAAATCCGGTACAGGGTGCGTGATATCATCGTTCGGCATTGTGAGAATAGGAATCTGTGTAACAGAGCCCTTGCTTCCCTTTACCATGCCTGCACGCTCATAAAGAGATGCCAGATCAGAATACAAATATCCGGGATAGCCCTTTCTTCCGGGGATCTCGCCTTTTGAGGAACTGAACTCACGAAGAGCCTCTGCATATGAAGTCATATCTGTCATAATAACAAGAACGTGCATATCAAGCTCAAACGCAAGATACTCGGCAATTGTCAATGCACACTTTGGAGTGAGAATTCTCTCGATAATAGGGTCATTAGCAAGATTTAAGAGCATAACAACCTTATTCATTACACCGAATTCCTCAAAGCTTCTTTTAAAATAATCGGCAACGTCATTCTTTACACCCATTGCAGCAAATACTACACAAAAGCCTTTTCCGTCATCATCTGAAATTTTTGCCTGACGAACTATCTGAACGGCAAGCTCGTTATGCTTCATACCTGAACCGGAGAAAATGGGCAGCTTTTGTCCTCGAATAAGTGTAATCAGCGTATCAATTGTCGATATACCTGTATTGATATAGTTTTTAGGATAAACACGTGACACCGGATTTAACGGAGTACCGTTAATATTTGCCTTTTTCTCAGGATAAATATCGCCCAATCCGTCGATAGGCTTACCTGAACCGTTTAGGATTCTGCCGATAATCTCTTTTGAAAGCGGCATTTCCATTGGCTTACCCGTAAGATGTGTTTTTGTATTTTTTAAAGAAATATTTCTCGTACTTTCAAAAACCTGAACTACGATTCTTTCACCGTCAATCTGAACAATTCGTCCCTGTCTAACAGTACCGTCATCAAGACGAATATCAACGATCTCTTCGTAGAAGGCATCTTTAACTCCGTCAAGGACGATAAGAGAACCGTTTATTTCTTTTACACCAACATAATCTAAAACCATTCTGTTTCATTCCTTTCTT
>CACYEJ010000178.1 GCA_902773395.1 uncultured Ruminococcus sp. | reverse complement strand
TTTTCGATAATGCAAACCATTGAAAAATTAATCTATAAATGTTATAATAAAAAGAAACATAGATAAGCTTCACAATATATGAGGGCATACATTTTTTATATATGCAAGTTTCACTAATTTAAATAATAATTTAGTGCGGAATATACCGGAGTGTTATCTTTGTTTTAAAAAATAAAAAGATGAGTTTGTAAAATGAAAGTAAACTATTTTGATGAAGCACCACAAGAGATATACGATTTTTTACTATATATGAGTACGGTTAAAAATAAATCGCCTAATACTGTAAACGAATATTATCTTGATCTTAGAACATTTTTCAGATATCTGAAAAAAGCTCGTGGCTTAGTATCTGATGATGTTGACTTTACAAGTATCAGCATTTCTGATGTTGACTTAGATTTAATTAGATCTGTTACTTTAGACGATGCTTATAAATTTATGTTCTTCTTACAGCGTGAACGAAATAATTCTTCGGTTACAAGAAGTCGTAAGGTTTCCTCGCTGCTTTCTTTTTATAAGTATCTTACTAACCGAAAAATGCTTCTGGATATAAATCCTATTGAAAGCTTAGAGCGTCCAAAATCCGGCAAGCGTTTGCCCAAATACCTTACTTTAGAACAATGCTACGATTTACTGAATTCCGTTGAGGGTCAATACAAAGAACGTGACTATTGCATACTGGTTTTGTTTTTGAACTGCGGTATGCGACTTTCAGAGCTATGTTCAATAAATTATAACAGTATTAACAACGGTCAGCTGAGAATTATCGGTAAGGGCAATAAGGAGCGTAAGGTTTATTTAAATAAAGCTTGTCTTGATGCGATTGAAGCGTATATGAAGGTTCGTCCTGCCGAAGGTTTAAAAGATAAAAACGCTTTATTTATCAGCAGACACAATAACCGTTTAAGTCCGAAATCCGTTCAGGCTATGGTAAATAAATACCTTGATAAAATCGGTCTGGGCGGTCAAGGCTACTCTGTACACAAGCTTCGGCACACCGCTGCTACTTTGATGTATCAGCATGGCGGAGTTGATATAAGAGTTTTAAAAGAAATACTTGGACACGAAAATCTTGGAACTACTGAAATTTATACTCATCTCTCCAGCACTCAAATGGAAAATGCAATTAATTCCAATCCGCTTGCCAATATCAAAATGAGTGATAATAAAACAAACAAATAATATTTTAGAAAAGGAAGGTCACTTTATGTTTACTTCTTCCAAAATTAACAATCCAAAAATCTACAAAAGAGCTTTAGAATTATTGCAGTCTGCATATGGTCAAGACGTCTATTTCAGAGATCATCAATACGAAGCTATTGAATCAGTTCTGATAAACCGCAGAACTCTGGTCGTGGAAAAAACAGGCTGGGGAAAAAGTCTTGTTTATTTTACGGCTGCCCGAATCCTTTCAGAATCAGG
This sequence comes from uncultured Ruminococcus sp., assembly GCA_902773395.1. Next base: position 1,152 of record CACYEJ010000178.1, on the reverse strand, counting down.
TCGAGGAATCACGCTTATTATCAGTCCGCTGCTTGTTCTTATGAATAATCAAATTGAAGCAGCAGAAAAGCTTGGGCTTAAAGGTATAGCTATCAACAGTGAAACACCCGATATTGACGAGGCGTTTGAAAACTGTAGGCAGGGTATGTATAACCTTATTTTCACAACTCCTGAGCAGATTGTCAAGGAGTCGTTCCGTACTTTTCTGCGTAATATCCCTGTTGCAATGCTTGTAATTGATGAGGCACATTGTATCTCGGACTGGGGACATGATTTCAGGCTGGAGTATATGCGTTTAAGAGAAATAGTATCTATTCTGCCTACATCTACGGCACTTCTCGCAACTACTGCAACAGCAAACAACAGAGTTGTAGATGATTTGCACAATCAATTAAATATACGTGAAGAAGATATTATCAGGGGTTCTCTTACTCGTGATTCTCTTTCTATTCACCGTCTTAACATTCCTTCAAAGGTTAATCGCTATGCGTGGCTTTTGGACAACATTCCTAAATTTTCGGGCAGCGGCATTATCTATTGTCAGACAACGCACGACTGTAACATGGTTGCACGTTTTCTGAATGAAAACGGTATTGATGTTATGCCGTATCATTCCGATACAAATACTCTTACCAAAGAGCAATGTGCCGATGCAGAAGAGAAATTCCGCAACAACGAGATTAAAGCTCTGGTAGCTACAATCAAGCTTGGCATGGGATACGATAAGGGTGACATTGCGTTTGTAATTCATTTTCAGCAGCCGTCCAATATAGTTTCATACTATCAGCAGATTGGTCGTGCTGGAAGAAACATTCGCCGTGCTTATGCTGTGCTTATGTGCGGTGCAGAAGATCAACGCATACAGAATTACTTCATCAATACCGCTTTCCCGTATGAATACGAATCCAGAGATGTGTATGACACGATTGCCAACTCGCCAAACGGTGCATCAACGAACGAGATATTGTCAGTTTTGAATTATAAGAGGGGCAGAATAGAAAAGACTCTTGCGTTTTTATGTTCGGAAGGCTTGCTGCAAAAGGACGGTTCAAGATATTATATCACTGCGATACCTTACAAATACAATAAGGAGCATTATGAAAAAATCATAAATATCCGCAGAAGCGAACGAGATACTATGAACGAACTGAT
>CACYEJ010000177.1 GCA_902773395.1 uncultured Ruminococcus sp. | reverse complement strand
TTCCCTCTACTACCTCAGCGGTGTATTTAAGGGCGTTCGCCTCTATTTTTTGAGCCAGCTCGTATGACAGAGCTCTGCTTTTCGTATCGACATTTACGGAAATGATGCCCGTCTGATCGTTGATGGAAATGGAGACCATGCCCTTCAATGTGCCGTATTTGCTGTTCATGTTCATTTCCTTCGCAGACTCCTCAAGAACATGACGGCTGGTAATGATCTTGGAATAAGTATTTGCCAGCGCCTGAGAAGCCATGACGTCGGAATTGGTACGCGCCTGTCGTTCCTCCTGAGCATTGTTTACAAACGCCGTAAAGCTGGAACGGTAAATGGGAGTGACAAACAGCTTTACTGCCGCGAATGTGAGAGCTCCCGTAACGACCGCTACCAAAATGACAAGCCAAAGCTTGTTAAGTACCGATTTCAACATCAGTAAAATGTCGATCTCTCTGCGTTTGGCGGTTTTGATTTTACTCGTCTTTGATTTGATGTGTTTTTCATTCGTTGCAAAACCTTTCGATTGATTATTTTTCTTTACACGCGGACAGAACGCAGCGCTTTGATCCGTTAAATGCGGCGGTAAGACTTCCGTTTTCCGGCATACCTGTCTCAATACGAACCAAAATCACCCCGCCGTTTTTATCCGTAAAAATGTCAGTCATGATTCGGGACATTTCACCGTATTCCACAGCTTAAGGTGATTGCTGCTACTGTCTTTTATTTTCAAAATATTTATTTTTCCGAAAGGCACGGAAATATTCAATGTAATTCTATCATACGCGAATATCCAAGTAAAGTGTTTTGTCGAATTTTTTTCATAAAGCGCAAATAGCACAAAAATATTCAAAAATGCTCTATTTTGTGTTGTTAAAACATGATATAAGCATTGGCATTATTATTGTATTCGGGAATAATGCGGCAGATCATGCAGTTATTCGGCTTCGTCCTCTTCGATTAGCCTGCGTATAATGATATCCTCCGCCGCGTGTTCCGTATCCGCGTCGTCACAAAAGCAGGAAACTCCGCAGATTTTTCCCCCTTTTCCGTCGGTCCGCGCAACATATTGTTGTTAAGGAGCTCCGCACGAAGGTCGATTTTTGTTATGTAAGCGTGCAGCTCGCCCGAGGATAACAAATTACAGTATAATTCCTTATCGTGCCCGATAAGATATCGCCTGTACAGCGCGCCCCACTTGCCGTAGACCGCCTCCAGCGCCCAATATCATTATAATAAGCAAAATGGAATTAAGAGAAAGGCACACTTGCGGATAGTGAGTGTGCCTTTCAGCAAGTTAGAGCACGACAAATAGACCTATGTGATCATCAGTCAAAAAAGAGTATTGAATAATACAGGAAACTATGCTACTCTGTAAATGAAGCTGAGATTTTCAACAAGGTAAATCTTTTGCTTGTATTTACGCGTTTTGCGAATCTCATGATCGGCAGGCTTCAATAATGCTATAATAGAGAATATTTGACACAACGTGTCAGTATTTCATACCGATTTTACGCCGACTTTTTCTTCTCAAAGGTCAACACCTGTTCAAGCGCGTCTATGAACTTGACTTTTATGGTAATGCGGTTATCCTCGTGCACAAGAATACTGTCGATCAATTCGATCAGCATGGGACGGGTCAGTTGATTGATATTTCTATATTGCTTGAAGTGCTCAACAAACTCGTTCTTTTGTTGTGCGGTGTCGTTTTGTGTCTGCTGTAATTTTTCTATCATACCATCAAGCTTAGCTATCTTTTCGCTCATATTCACTTTCAGCATCAGATATTCGTCTTTCGTGATGATCTCAGCTTTCCAGTCCGGGTATAAATCGATCATCGCTTTCTGACACTTATCGCGCTCCTTTATTTGTGCCTCCAGCGCCTTTTGAACGCTGTCGGTCTGTTGCTGATTCTGCATGATGTTAAGTTGTTCCACCACCTTGTCGTAGTCCACCGCTAATTCAATCATCTTTTGCAGATAGGTCAGCACGACATCTTCGAGCTTGTCAATGCGAATCGTATGATTGGTGCATTTTCCCTGCTTGCGCTTGGTGGAGCATTTATAGTAGCGATAGGTTCCGTAGGGCAGCTTGTTTGTTTTTTTACTCATTACAGCGCCGCAGTCCGCACAGCGAACCAATCCGGACAATAAATCCATCTGCTTGGTGACAGGCGAAGAACGGATATGACGGTTGAACAGCGACTGTGCCCTGTCAAATATTTCCTTGTCAATAATCGGCTCGTGAGTGTTTTCCACGATAATCCAATCTTCTTTCGGTACCGCTTTGCAGTCGTGCACCTTGTAGCTGACGGTTTTATTCACTCCCTGAACCATATTGCCGACATACATTTGATTCTGCAAAATACGTCTTACGGTTCTGTCGCACCACAAGCCGTCGTTTTTACCGTCACGCGAATGAAAATTGAAACCTTTTTGCTGTTTATACAGCGTCGGATTCGGGATTCCGAGGGCGTTCAGTTCCTTGGTAATGCCAATCAAGCTCATACCGCTGATGAACTTTTGATAAATCGTCCGCACCACCTCGGCGGCTTCATCGTCAATGATCAGCTTGTGTTTGTCTTCGGAATCCTTTTGATAGCCGTAGCAGGCGAAAGCACCGAT
>CACYEJ010000176.1 GCA_902773395.1 uncultured Ruminococcus sp. | reverse complement strand
TTCTCCTACTAATACATATGTTGAATCTTCTTCTGTGCAAGCGTATAGCTCATATCCTTCGGCTGCTTCGATTGCTTCCCAAGTAACTTTAATTGCTCGGCTGCCTGTGCCTGTTACTTCGGCTGGTGCAACCTGATTTGGAGAATAAAGCGTTGCACTGGCAATATTAGAAAATTCCGAGAAATATAACTTATCGCCTACATATGCTCTAACCTTGAAGTAATATGTTTTGCCTGTTTCAAGATTATACTTTGTATACATTGGTTCTGTCGTGCTGTCTACTGCTGTAAACTCTCCGTCTAATGTTTCGGACATATAAACTGTATAGCCGTCTACATCGTCTACCGCATTCCAAGAAACTTTAAGTCTATTGCTTCCGCTGTTTTCTACTGTCAGGTTTTCGATATTTCCTACTCCCGGATAGCTGCTTCTTGCGAACGACAAATCTCCGTATACTCTTTCTTCATTCACTGTTACATATGCACGTACTCGTACATAATACTTTGTTTTATCAAGATTCTTCATCGTGTATTCGTTTCTGGTTGTTTCACCTACTAATACATATGTTGAATCTTCTTCTGTGCAGACATAAACCTCGTAACCTTCGGCGTAACCAAGTGGCTCCCAAGTCGCTTTGATTCCTCGATTGCCCAATCCGATTACCTCAGCCGGTGCAACTCTGTCTGGTGATACGACTGTACCGTGTTCTACATCTGAATAAGCAGAGAAATATCTCTTATTTTCTGTATAGCCACGAACCTTAAAGTAATAAGTATGCTCTGCAAGCAAATCATATTTTGTATAAGTCGTATCTGTAACACTGGCTACACAATCGTACTCTCCGTCCGGAGAATCCGACATATAAATACTATAGCCCTCGACACCCTCTAAAGCGACCCAGTTTAAAGTTAGTCTGCTGCTTCCGGTATTGTTTACAGTTACATTCTCAACCGGAGGCAAGCCGGTCTTTGCGGACATAACGTCTGAGAATCTGCCAAATACCTTTTCGCCGTTATTATTGAGATAATATGCTCTGACCTTGAAGAATATCTCCACATCAGGCTCACAATTATTTCTTATATATTCAGTTTGTTCTGAATTCGACCATGGTATAAAATCGCCGTCTGCCGAATCTGAAACATATACTGAATATCCATCAGCATATTCAACAGGCTCCCATTTTACAATAATAGAATCTAATGTGTTCGGAGCAGCCTCTGTTATTTTAGCTTGTGCAATCTCAGGTGTTGTAACACATACTATATCAGAATAATCGTATGACATAAACTGCATATCGTTTTCTTTGTAGAATGCTCTAACCTTGAAATAATATGTAGTTCCAAAATAGCAATCATTCTTAGTATAGTTAGGACTATCTGTAGATGCTATGCAAACAAAATCTTCATAGGGCTCGAACGCTCTATAAATACTATATCCGTCTGCATAAGGTACAGGTGTCCACTCCATTTTTACAGATGTTGGATGATCTGATTTTGCAGTTATTTCTTCAGGAGCAGCAAGGTTGAATACAGTAACTGGAATAGGATCTGTTAATTCGCCCCTTACCATATTTTCGCCAATATAATAGTAACCTCTAACCTTAAAGAAATACTGTTTTCCAGTAGTAAGATCATTAAATGTAATATTCGTATCAGGAGTATTCTTTACAATAGTGTACTCGCCGTCTGGTGAATCCGAACGCAGAATTACATATCCCTCTGCATTATCAACAGGCTCCCATTCCAATACAACTTCATGCAGCTTCTCGCTGTATGCCTTCTTAATTACAGGAGCGTCAAGATCTACGAAATAACAGAACTTCTGTTCTTCACCATAATTCAAAGTATAAGGAATAAACGTATTAACAATGTCAATAAATTCGTTATTAATAACCATTTCCTGAACATCATCTGCCGTTATTGCATTTGATGTATAAACCTCATCAACTTTAAATCTCAGGGTAAAAGGAAGATTTTTAAATGCGTTTGAATGAACAGTCAAATTGGAAACTCCAACGAGATGTACCGCTGCATTTAATTCATTTGAAATCGTATCAAACAAGTTTCCTTTTAACGTCAGGCTGTCAGCACCAATTAACATTATATCTCCATTTACGCAATTTGTAAAGGTGTTATTTAAAATATTCACGTTACTTGAGCAAAAATCTTTTACGGTTTTACCGTCAATGACAGCATAACCAAAGCCGGAGAAATCACAATCTGTGATATTAATATTTCTGCAAGGATTATCATAATACATTGTGGAAATAATAATCGCACGGCTTGAAGAATTACTGTCACCTTCAAAGGAACAATCCGAAATACTAATATTTTCAGCTGAATTAACTGCGATATATTTTCCGCTCTGATTACCGATAAACCTTATGCCCGATACCTCGGCTGTACTATTCTGTGAGAACACAATTGCAGTAGCCTGAGTACCGTTCATATCAATTGTGCCTGAACCATAAATTCCGCAGTCGCTGCTGCTGCTGTAGTTTTCTTTCAAACCTATAGCTTTGCTTTCAGAAGCATGCTGCATACAGAACAATTCTGTTGACGGAGTAAGCAGCTCTGTACCCGTATCAGTAGTTTTCCTAATAACAGCACCTTTTTCAAGAATAACCTTGGTATTTGAAGGTATAAACAGAACATTAGATATTTCGTATACGCCTTCTTTAAGAGTAAGCGTACCGCCGCCTATACTATCCAGCTCTTCAAGATACGATCTAAGCATATAATAGCAAGCTGTTTTCTCATTATAAGCCGGCGTAGTTCTTGCTGTATACTTTTTACGGCATGACGCATCGGTAGGAGTAACTGTATATTCCATGCCGGCTTCGTTGCCGATTAGGAAGGTTTTAACCTTTCCTGTATCATTATAAATATAAGCATACGGGTATTCAACATGAGTAAACGTATTATTGTACAGTGCTTCCATTTCCTCATCAGTCATCTCACACTCATAATGCGGATAAGCCTGAAGTGCGTCTGACCAATATTGATTATAGTAAGCTGTTCCTACATATAAAAAGTACATCGCTCTGTCAATAACATTATCGGAAACAATAGCATGTTTTACACCTGTAAGCTTGATAACAAATCTACGCTCTTCCGCTTCTTCATCAAGTGCAATATTGGTAAAAGTGTTTCCTGTAATAACCGGATTATCCCAATACATTGCTCCAATTGCATAGTAAACACAATCATCAATTTCATTATCAATAATTCGAACATTCTTATGAGGATACTCTTCGCTGTACATATGAGATCCAACTGCTACAAGATGATTATTGAATACACAATCGTGAATATATATATTATCATTTGCAGTCATATCATATGTTGTATAGCTAGCCTCAAAACCATTTGTATTCAAATCAGGCGTATCCAGATTGATTGCCTCTTTCGGAGTGCCGGCATCAACATCTTGGGCACTGCCGTTAAATGTACAATTCTTGATTTCAACATTCTGTGAAGCATCAAGCTCAATGTTATGTGCGCCGCCTGTGCTTCCTTCAAAGGTGATATTATCAAAAAGAATATTTTTAGTGTGAGCCATCATTATCAGATTGCCCGACAAATTATTTTGCTTGAGAGACGCCGTTCCTTCTTTACAAATAATAGAAGAATCATGAACACCGTTATATCTGCTAAACTTAGTTCCTGCATCTCTATCGCTTTGAGCGATAAACTGAATTAACGGATTTGATTGCGTCTTAATAAAGTTTACGCCATCTTCAAGCACAATTGTAACATTAGACGGAATATAGATAGATCCGTAGAAATAATAATCACCGGCTGCAACTACCATTGTTCCGCCGCCCAACTCGTCAAGTCTGTCAAGATAGGAGCGAATTGTAAGATAACTGTTAGTAGCTTCGCAGTAAGTGGGTTCGTTTATGTACCTCGTATAGAAAGGAATAGACGTTGTGTCAATCTCATATGTCGGAAGTACAGCAGCACACTCAATGCCGTTTTCATCTATGTAACCCAATGTAGTTCCGTAATCATTGAAGCATACGCTTTCTACAGCGTATCTATAGCTTTCGCCTGCAACAGCGTCTTCGTCAATCCAAACAAGATTTTCCAAATCATCTATTACAGCCGCCTCTGCCCACTCTTCCTCAACTGCTGATTTCTTATAGATACGATACTGCGTTGCACTTGAAACAGGTTTCCAAACCAATCGAATTCCCTTTTCGTTCATATAAGCAATATCAGTAATATTAGCACTTGCTAGAGGAACGCTGACTGAGGTTGAATCAGAAAATTCAGAATATATTCTCTTTTCACCAACTGGATAACTGCATCGAACTTTAAAATAATACTTCTGACCTACATTTAAGCTTGCTTTTGAGAAAGATGTTTCGGCAACATTTGTTAAAGCAAAATAGTGTTCTTCATCGCCCTCGGACATATAGATAGAATACAAATCTGCACCTGTGCTGGAATCCCAGCTAATATCAACCTTACCGTTTTTATTTCCAACAGCAATTACATTTTCAGGTGTATCAATGCCCGAAACGCCGCTCTTAATTTCAGACCAATCACCATATATATTTTCATTATCAAATTTATACAAAGCTCTTGTCTTGAAAAAGTATGTATTTCCAAACTCTGCCTGTTCATATACAAAAGCTTCGCCTGTTACAGTACCTATATTTTCATACGTACCGTTTTCCTCTGTTGCCATTTCAATTTCGTAGCTCTCTGCATCGGTAACGGCAGTCCATGATAATGATATTTTTCCCTTGCCATAAGGAATCGGTGTTTTTAAATAAACCTTATCCAAACCAGAAATACTTTGTACGTATTCCGAATATGGAGAATATTTATACACACCTTCATTGTCAATGTAAATAGCACGAATCTTGAAATAATAAACCTTACCGGCTGTAAGCTTGCTCTTAGTTACAGTGCAGTTTTTTACAGTGTTAAAGCTTGAATATGTTCCGTCAGGCTCTTCTGAATAGTACACATTATACAAATCCGCACCTTCAACCGGATCCCAAGTCAGGGTAACTTTTCCGGAACCTGAACCGACTGCCTGTAAATTTTGAACTGCCGGTATAGTGCAATTCTCCTTCACGACATCAGAGAGGAAACCCTCAACCTCGTTTTCGTCTACAATATACACCGGACTTACGCTTACATAATAAGTCTGCTTTGGAGTAAGATTTGTCAATATATATTCTGAGTTTTGAGTATCAGCAATCTTTTCGCCAATACCATTTTCACTATCAGAGAGATACACATTATATTTGACTGCTTTATCATCGGGAGTCCATGTAACTTTTATACTGTTATTTCCAATATTAGACATTTTCACCGAAGATACAGTACCTTTTATAAAATCTGCTTTAACAATTGGAGAAAATGGAGTAAAGCTTTTTGATGTACTGCCGTCCTTGTAATAATATCCTCTTACTTTAAAGTAATAATTCTCACCGACTGTCAAACTGAATTTTGTAAACGTAGTGTTTGCGGTACTAGCCTGTGCTGTAAAACTGCTGTTCTCTGTGCCCTTAGCCATGTAAATGGTATAACCGTCCACACCATTTACGCTGTCCCATTTAACAGTAACCTTTCTGCTCTTGTCATTGACAGCGGAAATAATTTTCGGAGCATAAAAAGTACACGTTGATGATTTTATCTCGGAGAATTCACCGTACACTTCTTTTCCGGAGTCTGTTAAATAGGCTCTTACTTTGAAATAATGTTTTATTGTTGTATCAATTGATTCTATCTTGTAATTTAATTCTGAGGTATTTGCTACACGGTTATATGTTCCGTTTTCCTCGTCTGAC
>CACYEJ010000175.1 GCA_902773395.1 uncultured Ruminococcus sp. | reverse complement strand
CTCAGGCAAAAATAGCGGCTAGCTGTTCATCTATTGTATCTTTGATTTGACCTGCCAAAAATGCAAGTACCATTACTTGAAGTGTCTTTTGGAGTTTTTCACGCCCGTCTGCGTCAAGTCCGGACACGTGCGAAACCTGCTCCTGCACAATCGCTCCAATCACTTCGTTGTTATAAGCATTTGATTTATCACAAAGATAAACCGCTTTGCAAAATTCGTTAAACAACACCTCATCGCTTACAACGTCATCAGACGTATCCTCCACATCTCCGTTTATATACGCCATTAGATTAATAACATTTTCAATCTGCATCGCACGGCGGATACTGTTAATCAGCATAATTCTTACAATTTGTCTTTCTCCGTACCTCTTGTTTATCGGAGAGGGCACCCAGCCACGCTTTACCCAATTTTGAATAGTCGAGGTTTCAAGCCCCGTAAGCTCACGCACCTGAGCTAGGGTAACGCCGTTTGTCAAAGCAAAAAAGGGTTTTATAACATCAAACGCACTGGAGCTTTTGCTGCTGTCAAAAGGCAGTGCAGTACCCGGTATATATTTAATCATAGTCATTCCTCCGTTATTGACAATATAAAGATTATACCACAGGTTCAGTTGACTGTCAATAACGTTCCGGGGGAAAATCTGATTTCTATTGTCAATTTGCCGGATTATGGAAAGAGGAATCAAAACATCTATTAAAACAATGCAATCAATTACAGTCGCTTAGCAAATACTACTTTATTTGTCAATAATTTTGGAAAGCTACAATTAAATACAACTCGTTCATTCAACAGTGTATCATTGTCATCGCTCCTTTTTTTATGATAATTAGATTATATCACAGGTTCATGTGACTGTCAATAATGTTCTGAAGATTTTTTAAAAAATTTTTTTTGGACAAGTAGCACGGACAAGCTATTTTTTATAGTATATATTATAAATGCTAAACACCACAAAGACAGAACAAAAGTTCAGCTTACAGTGGCAGGCATTTATAAAATAAATATTATGAGGAGGCACATTTTATGTGTAACGCATTTGGCAACAGCAACTGTACTTGGGTAATTCTTTTGGTAATCATTCTCATCGTATGCAACGGCAACAACGGTGATTGTGGCTGCAACAACGGCTGTGGCTGCGGCTGTAACTAATTCAGCTTTATAACCAAGAGTAGTCCTTAAAACAACTGAATAAATAAAAACGAAAAGCTGCTTGGATTTACTTTCAAGCAGCTTTTTGGAGTTGGGTATCTCAATTAAGTGGTATTAACGGTAACAAAACAGATATAATATACTTTTATACAGAATATAAATATCTGTTAATCTAATAATACATCTTTTAAATCTATATGTCAAGAAAAACATATCTTAAAATTCTCTGAAAATGTTACGATACAGCTTTATATTATATAGTGAGTACAGAGGAGGAATAATAAATGGATTATACAGATTGGTTTTCTAAGAGGCTTTCTCAGCTTAGAATTGCAAAAGGAGTATCTGCAAGGGATATGAGCCTGTCACTGGGGCAAAGCGAAAGCTACATTAACAAGATTGAGAACAAACGCACCCTGCCGTCTATGAACGGATTTTTCTATATATGCGAATTTTTGGAAATTACGCCAATGGAATTTTTTGATATTGAAAATGACAATCCGAAGCTTTCAAGCGAGCTGCTTAAAGAGATTAGCCTTTTGCCCGAAAGCAAGGCAGCACATATTTTATTGGTTATTAAAGACCTGAATAAAAAGTAGTACGTTTTTTAATCTTCTATAGTTATTGAAATATACCGAAAAATATGCTATAATATACAAATCAAATAACGAGGAGGTGAAAGAATATGAACTTTCAACAATTCAAGAAAGGCATTTCGCTGCTTTTATGTTCGCTGTTTGCAATTATAGGATTTTGCGGCTGCTCATTTTACTATGCAACAGATGATAATGTTAAAACGACAAGCAGCACTGTTTCACAAACAGACGATAATGTTAAGACGACAAGCAGCACCGTTTCACAAACAGAAGAAGAAGAAACGGACGAAGTCGAGTCAATAGACGTAGATTCTTTATATGAAGATAACTCCGATTATGAAAGCGGAGATATTGTAATTGAGCCTATCGAGTCGGAAGCGTCCGTTACCAAGTACGCTTTTCGAAATAACAATTTGCTGAATCAGCATTTTGAAAAGCACAACGGTGATTTTGGCTACTCCACAACCGAGGAGTATGTTAAGGGAGCAAACCTAGTTATCAACAATCCAAATTCTCTGCACAAGCTTGAAGCCGAGGACGGCGATGATGTGTACTATCTTGAAGAAACGAATGAGTTTGTTGTAGTTTCCACAGACGGCTATATCAGAACCTATTTCAAGCCAAGCGGCGGTATTTCTTACTTTAACAGACAGTAGAAAAAATTTCATCTCCAATCATTTAATATGAATATTTTTCTTTAGAAAATTCCATAATAGTGTTGGAGGTGTTACCGTGGATAAAAATTTTTTCAACGACTATTTTGACGAAAACGAACAGAACAATCCCGATGACGAGTACGAAGAGGACAGTGAGCCAAACCGCAAGGGCAATGGAAAGACCTTTACAAAGGGTTTTGTAACAGCGCTTTCTATTTGTATGGTAGCTATTGGTGCCGCTTTGTGGACAACGGTAAATAACGTGAACTCATACTTAAACCCTGAGATTGCGACTTACCGGACAAGCGATACCGACCTTGATAATTCTTCGAGAACTTCTTCCACAGTTTCCTATATCGTTGACGAGGAAGCCCAAGTAAACGCTACAGTCAGCGGTGTGAAGAACGACAAGAAGAGTGACAAGAAAGACGAAGCAGCTACAGAACCCGTTGTCTTTACTGCCAAGCCCATTAAAAACAAAAGCATTATCAACGACTATTCGGAGATTCCCGTCTACAATTCTACGCTGGGCGACTACAGAGCACACACCGGCATAGACTACGAAGCAGATGTTGATGACAAAATTCGAACAATGGGAAACGGAGTAG
>CACYEJ010000174.1 GCA_902773395.1 uncultured Ruminococcus sp. | reverse complement strand
CGGTTGAAGCTCCTGTTGAACAGGCTGGAGCAGCTCCGGAAATCACTCTGCCGCCGGGAGCGCCGCCGATTGGCACTAAAATGGATATGAGCTCAAATTGGGTTTGTTTCCGCTGCGGTGTTACAAATCAGCCTTATGTAACTGCTTGCAGCTGCGGCGTTACAAAGAGAAGAGCAGCTAAGTTCTATCTCACAGGCGTTGACGAAATGGCAGTTCAGGAGGAAGAAGAGAGAAAGAAACAGGCTCAGCGTGACAAGGCTATGGAGGAGATCCTCGAAAAGAAGTCTAATTTTGGCCCGAAGCTTTTTGATGATAATGTAGTCGTAGAAGTTGAAACTGTTTCCAGACAGACTGCGTTGGAACGCAAGATGACAAACGCTTTCTACAATATGGTAGACAAGGCTAACAGCAAGCAGACTGCCGAGCCTGAGGATCGTCTTGGCAAGTATCGTCAGAATACAAATACTCAGAATCCGCAAGAGGCACCTGCTCCGGCTGCACCGGCAAATCAAACGCCGCCGCAGACCACATCTAATAAGCAGAACTTCAACAGAGAGCCTTATTTTGATGAGTGGAAGTGTCCTGATTGTGGAATGATCAACAATGATTATGTGGCAACATGCGCTTGCGGCTGTTCACAGAGAAAGGCTAAGAGGTTAGCCGGAGGCGCAGCAGCTCCGAAAACACAGAGGTCAACAGGTGCAGCAAATCAGATGCCACGTTCGGTTAATGCTCCAACAGCAGCAACCAGAGCATCAGCGCCGGTAACTCCGCCGCCGATTCCGAAATCTACAGCTGTTCCGCCGCCGCAGATTAGTACTTCTAGCGGTAAATCAGCGAAGAATAACGATCGTGAGCCGTACTTTGATGAGTGGAAGTGTCCGGAGTGCGGAATTATAAATAATGATTATGTATCAACCTGTGCTTGCGGCTGCTCGCAGAGAAGAGCAAAACGCCTACAGCAGCAGGGTAAGAAGAAATAATCTCTCTTTCATATTTTTAAATGTTCCCTATACTTTTTTGGTGTAGGGAATATTTTTTTGTTTTCAGAGGAAAGAGCGTTTTTATTCTATTTGCATAATAAACACGCCGCCAGCATACTTGCAAAATCTCCCAGCAATGCACACGGTACTGTATACCCTGTTTTTTTAATATTTACCGCTCCATAATATACCGCTATGCAATAAAATGTCGTTTCAGTTGAGCCGGTCATTACGGCGGCTGTCTTTGCAATAACCGAGTTTGCCCCGTAGTCGGCGATTATCTGATTCAGCATTGCCAGCGATCCGCTTCCGCTTATTGGTTTTAAAAGAAAAAGCGGAGATATCTCCTTTGGTATTCCCAGAAGCTCCGTTATCGGCGAGAGTGTTTTTGTAAGCAAATCTAGCGCACCGCTTGCTTTTAGCATTCCAATTGCTGTGATTAGCCCTATCAATGTTGGGGCGATTGTGTACATTATTTTTAATCCGTCCTTTGCACCCTCTGTGAAGCAGTTGAATATCGGAACTCTTTTGATGAACCCAGCGATAACTGTTATTAGTATAAATGCCGGTATTATTAATGATACTGTCATGTTATCCTCTTCCTTTTAAATTGTTTCTGTAGCATATTGTTACTGCTGATATGCCTGTGAGCAGTCCGCAAAGTGATGCAATCCATATTTTGGGTATTATCTCCGTGGGACTGCTGCTGCCGCCGGATTTTAATATGGATATTATCATGGTTGGCATAAGCTGGATTGACGTTGTGTTTAGAATGACAAACATTACCATATCTCGGCTTGCTGAATCGGCGGCGGTGTGAAGCCGGTTTTCTTGCGACAGCTCTTTCATTGCCTTTATGCCAAGCGGCGTTGCGGCATTTCCGAGCCCAAGCAGATTTGCTGTTACATTGGCGGATATTGCGGAAAAAGCTTTGCTGTCTTTGTTTAGATTCGGAAATAATCGTGAAAGCAGCGGCGAGAGTATTTTCGATATTATTTTACTAAGTCCGCTTTGGTCAGCAATCTTGGTAATTCCGCTCCATAAGCAAATTGTTCCGGTCATTGTGATGATTAGTTCAACTGCTTCTGTGGCTGAGGTTAATATCGAATTGGTTAGATTGTCTGTGTTTCCGGTTAAAATTGAAAACAATATACTGAACGAAACTATAACAAACCATATCGAGTTCAATATTTTCACTCCCAAAAACAATATTTTTTTGCAAAAAAAGTTGACTTTTGCTAAAAATTGGTGTATTATATATTTAAAGGATAAACATCCTATTATGTAGCAGACTGAGATTTTATTCTCTTTGGGGTCTGTATTGATTCTTGGTATTATATATATTTTTTTAAGGAGAGATTTTTTATGAAAAAATCAGGAGATCTTTGTACAGTTGATAAGCTTGGCAGAATTCTTATTCCTGTAAGATTAAGACGTAAGTTTGATCTCAATCCAGATGATGTGCTGGAGATTTACACCGATGAAGAACGCATTATCTTGCAGCGTTACATTCCGTACTGCGTGTTCTGCATGAGTCAGGACGAGCTTACTCAATTCGGCAAGAAACATATCTGTAAGAATTGCATTGATAAGATTTCTAATATGTGATTATATGTTCGCTTGAAACAGCACCGGGTAGCAGCTGCCGGGTGCTGTTTTGAATGTGTCGAATTTTTTGTAATTTGGGTTGTCTTTATAATATGCTGTGAGGCGGTTTGGAGGAAAGTGTTTTCGGAAAATTGTCACTCGATTTGTGTAAGACAGCATATTGTTTAAAAAACTGTAGAAAAATTTGTAAAGATTTAACATCAAATAAATTGTGGTTTGTAATTGAAAATGTGTAGAAAAAATGTTAAAATAAGAAGTATGATATCGGCAACTTGCATAAAAGAGCGTTTTTGTCGCTTGTGTGCTTCTTGTTTTAGTTTTCTCATGTTTTCATGGGGTTATATGACTAGGAGGATACAGAGTGTATAAGAAAAAAATAAGTAAGCTTCTTTGCTTTGCAATTGTCGCTATAACTATGATAACTCCTTTCTGCGGTATGCCGGCTTTTGCCGAGGAGCTTGATGCGGCTGTGAGCGAAACCGACTCCGGTGAGCTTTCTAACGGCGTTACCGATGATGAGGAGAATTCGACATCGGAGGAAATTTCAGTGAGTTCAGTGGCAGAATTGGATAAATTGGCATACAACGGCGATGATCTTGGTGCTGCTTATACTAAAGAGGCTACAACGTTTAAGGTTTGGTCGCCTACAGCTGAGCGAGTTCAGGTTCTTATCTATGCTACAGGCAGCGACGAGGAGAACGGCAGTAAGTATATTTCCGCTACGGAAATGAAGTACGACGATTCCAACGGCGTTTGGAGTGCAACGGTTAAGGGCGATCTTCTTAATAAGTATTATACGTATAATGTTTTTAATGGAAAAAAGGGCAAGGAAACAGTTGACATTTATGCTAAGGCAGCAGGCGTCAACGGCAACAGAGGTATGATTGTTGACCTTGCAAAAACTAATCCGGCTGATTGGGAGAACGATAAGCACGTTTCGGTTGATGAACAGTCAGAGGCGATTGTGTGGGAGGTAAACGTTAAGGACTTCTCTAATGATCCGGCGTCCGGCGTAAGTGCAAAAAATCGTGGCAAATACCTTGCCTTTACCGAGAACGGCACAACTGTAAACGGCAGCGGCACTTCTACTACCGGTATGGATTATCTTAAAGAGCTTGGCGTAAATTACGTTCAGCTTTTGCCTATTTTTGATTTTGGTTCTGTGGACGAGGCTTCGGCTGAGGATCAGTTCAATTGGGGCTATGACCCGAAAAATTATAATGTTCCTGAGGGCTCGTATTCAAGTAATCCGTATGACGGCAATGTCAGAATTAATGAGGCTAAACAGATGATTCAGGCTATCCATAACAATGGTATGGGCGTAGTTATGGACGTTGTGTTTAATCATACTTATGAGGGTGCGAGATCGTGGTTTAATATCACTGTGCCCGATTATTACTACAGATTTACTGAGAGCGGCAGCTGGTCTAACGGCTCAGGCTGCGGCAATGATACGGCTTCTGAGCATTTGATGTTCAGAAAATATATGGTCGATTCCGTCGTGTATTGGGCGAAGGAGTACCATATTGACGGATTCCGCTTCGACTTAATGGGTCTGCACGATACCGAAACTATGAACGCTATTCGTGAGGCACTCGACGAGCTTGAGGGCGGAGAGAAAATTTTGATGTACGGCGAGGGCTGGTCTATCGGTACAAATGCTGAGCCGGGTACAGTTATGGCTACTCAGCAGAATATGTCTAAGCTTTCGGACAGAATAGGTGCTTTCAATGACGGTATTCGTGACGGCATTAAGGGCAGCAATTTCAATGCTAAAGAGGGCGGCTATCTACAGGGCGGTCAGGGTCAGTCTAAGGTGAAGTCCGGTATTACGGCAGAGGTCGGCAACTGGGCAAAACTGCCAACTCAGACTGTTACTTATAATTCCTGCCACGATAACTATACCTTGTGGGATAAGCTTGTGGCGACTAGCGGCTCAATTGAGGATTATAAGCTGCGAAACGAAAAGCTTGTTGAAATGAATAAGCTTGCGGCGGCTATTTCAATTACTTCTCAGGGCGTCAACTTTATTCACGCCGGTGAGGAATTTGCGAGAACCAAAAAGGGTGACGAGAATTCTTATCGCTCTTCTTCTGCTGTTAATCAGCTCGATTGGGAAAGACGCAGCGATTACGGCGACTTAGTACAATATTATGCAGGTCTGATTGAGATTAGAAAGAATTTTTCTGCTTTTACCGATCCTACCGGCGATTCTGTGAAAAATATTAAATTTATTGATAATCTTCCTAAGGGCGTAATCGCTTACACCTTGAAGAATAAAACAGACAGCTCTCAGTGGGAGCAAGTCGCTGTAATGTTTAATGCGGCTGAAAAGGACGTTGAAGTGACTCTGCCTGAGGGTCTTGCCAGCGAATGGGTTGTTGTTGTCAACGGCGACAGTGCAGGTTTGGGCGGCCTTGCTATAGTTAAGGAGAATACCGTTTCTGTTAAGGCTGGTACGGCGTTGATGCTCGTTGATAAGGAGAGCTTTGACTCCGCTAAGCTGCAATCCGATAAAGGCTCGGTTACTATTAATCACGTTGACGCCGATTCCGGTGAGCTTATCAAAAAGCAGGTTATCTCTGGTACTATCGGCAATATGTATTCTGTGAAAGCGGATAAGTCGCTTGCTATGGAGTACACTTTCAAAAATGCCGAGGGTGAAATTGTAGGCAAATATTCTTCTGAGGGCGTTGAAGTCACGCTTTATTACACTAAATATACAGGTACTTACGGTACTGCTACTATAAAATTTGTTGACAGCGAATCGGGCGAGGAGCTTACAGACGCCGTTGTTCAAACCGGCAGAACGGGCAGCCGCTACTATACTGCGGAGATTCCTACAGTGAAAGGCTATGCCCTTGACCTTACAAATCTCCCGACTAACGGTGCCGGTAAATTTACCGACGGCAACACGGAGATTCTCTACAAATATTCGCCTGTTAAAAACGAAGCTGTTACTGTTCACTACTACAACAGCAACGGCTGGGATAATCTCACTGTGTACGCTTACGGCAACGGTGCAAGAAACGGCAGCGAAACTAAGAATATTCTCGGTGAGTGGCCCGGTGCTTCCATGAAAAACGACGGCGACGGCTGGTGGTCTTATACTATTCCTTCAGGCGACTTGGAGGGTGTGAGCGGCGTG
>CACYEJ010000173.1 GCA_902773395.1 uncultured Ruminococcus sp. | reverse complement strand
GATCTCAAAATCTTCTCCGAAAACCTGCTTGCCGATAGCGAGCTTATCGGGATTCTTTTCGGCAGCAAGCTGCATTTTATTTAGTATCGTGCCGGCGATCATCGGAACAAATGTAGCGTAATTCGGCTTAAAAACCGAAAGATTGCGAACTATGTGCATAAGAGAATCATTGATACAAACGGTAACGCCATAATAAAGGCTGCAAAGAATATCGCAGGTAAAACAGTAAACATGGTGTATTGGCAGCACTGAAAGGATCTTTTTGCCTTTGCTCGCTTCATCTGTTTGGCAGGTAGTGTTATCGATCAGATTAGCGTGTGTTAGCATAACACCCTTGCTGACTCCGGTTGTACCTGAAGTAAAGAGGATCGCAGAAATATCATCCTCTTTTACAACACCGTCTGGCATCTGATCTTTGTATTCCCCGATGATATCGCCTAGAAACAGCATATCGTCGCATTTCTTATTCAAATGAATGAAGCATTTAACATTTGGACATACCTTTTTGAACAGCGGTATGTCAGCCACATGCTTATCGTCAAGAAACACTGCAGCGCTGTCTGAACGCAATATCTCATCTGCAATCTTTTCGACGTTATTGGTTGTGTCTATTGGTACAGAGACGTTTCCGCTGCACTGGATACCAAACCATGCCGTAAGATACTCTGACGAAGTTGTACCAATCACAGCAATATGTACTTTCTCTGAGAAATACTTCTGTATCCACACAGCAACGCTGTCGCAGGAGCTTCTGAACTGAGAAAAGGTGACGTCGATAAACTTCTTCTTTTTGTACTCTCTGAGGAAAGCAACATCACTGTAAAGCTCAGCGCTTCTGTAAATCAGGTCTTTGATTGTTTTAAGATCACTCATTTACAAGTCCTCCGAGATAATTAAGAAAATCACCAACGTTCTTGCACTTCACAGCCTCTACCTGATCTATTTCAATATCGAAATTATCCTCGGCATCGCCCATCATGCACATAACGTCGTATGAATTAAAACCGAGATCCTCAATAAAACGCGATTCCTCCGTTATTTTTTCGGGTTCAACCTCAACGTACTCGCAAATAATAGCTTTCATTTTTTCAAACATATCTGTCATTTCAAACACCTCATATCAAATCAAGTAAATCAAAAGCTCGGTCATTTTACACTCATCATGTCATATCTATGATCTCTTTAAGCGTCTTGTCGGGGTTTTCAATGCTACGGAACAAAACTCTGCCCGTAAAATAGTAAAGGAATTCAATCTGTTCGGGTGTAGCGCAGTCCTTCTGATAGCCGAAGAAGAAGTTCAAACCACCATCGCCCGGTCTGTGCATAGCCGTAAGATACATCGGCTGAGGCTGCTTGCCGGAGCTATACCATCTGCTCTTAAAGCCGATATCTTTAAGATATGGAACAACGCTGTTGAGTGTTGCAGGTTGATATGTAAAATTAATGCTGTGATAGCTTCCGCCGGGAGCTACGCCGTAATGCTCTCTTGTCTCTGCCATATACTTTAGCGTTGAATAATCAGCGTGGATAAACAACTCTTCCTGAGCCTTTTTGATGATCTGCATGGACTCAAGAACTGTCGTATCAAGCGGCATGATTGTTCTAAGGGGGAAACAATGCATTCTAACGCCGCCGCACTTCTTATTAAGAATCGTTGAACGTCTGCTGACAAAATCTCGGATCGTAATATCTGTTTCTTCGTCATTGAACTTGGAAAGAACAGTTCTGATAGCGTGGAGAATAACTGCACTTACCGGGATATCAAGTTCATGAGCGAAATCAAGAATCTTGTTTGTGGAATCAACATCAAGCTCATAAGTGATCGTAGCTCCATCGCCATTGGAGCTTGTGAGCATACCGAATCTCTGCTCGGGGTTGCCGCTCTCCTGTCTGTACTGCAAAAGCTTTTCCTTACCCCTGTAATCTGTATAGATCGGTTCGGGCATGGAAAGCTGCTTGTGCCAGAACTCCTCATCTCTTTTCTGCTTGCGGCTCCCCTCGTATTCGAGGTCTTTTTTAACAGAATCTATATATGACGTCATCGGTTTCGGATTCGGTAAGCCGTTTAAGAGGCTGCTGTGAATATCCATAACGTCCTTTGCAAAAGCAATGACCGAACCCGAATCCATACATGCGTGGTGAACATTGAAATAATAGCCGTTATAGCCATTTGGAAGAGATACAATAACAATTCGGGAAAGCTTGCCGCCGAAGGTGTCAAAAGGCTGCGAAGTCCATTTTGTGAGAACCTCTGTTACCTTTTCCTCCTGCCATTCGGAAAAATCGTAATACTCGAAATACTCGTTCTG
>CACYEJ010000172.1 GCA_902773395.1 uncultured Ruminococcus sp. | reverse complement strand
ACAGCATAAATACAAGACATTTTTTTATAATGTGATTACAGAATGTTTAGGGAACATTCAATTGATTATTAAAAATATCTTAATATTACCTTTACATTTTACTGCAATTAACTTTGGAAAATCATAAAATTAAAATCGTACATTGTTATCACCTCATCTGAATTGAACACGATGCGACGATACCTACTAAACACATGAAAGAATTTAGCATTTAATCAAACACCTATAGGAGTTTTTGAAAAAATTCTTAAAAGGTACTTGATTATTTAAGTATATCATACTATAATTTTATTAAAGAGTATGTGTCAAATGCAACAAAGGAGAATAAAAATGCAAAATAATAATAATTTTATTCCTAGCATTAAGAGGTCAGAGCTTTTCGCAGGTATCGCAGAGGACGATATTGAGCAAATGCTCGTTTGCTTCAATGCCAAAAAGAAGAAATATGAAGAGGGACAAGTCATTTTCTCAGGCGGTGAGAAAATTAACCAAATGGGTATCGTTCTATCCGGAAGAGTTTATATGGAGAGCAACGACATCACTGGCAACAAGGCAATCATTCGAGAGCTTGTAGTTGGAGATATTCTTGGAGATCTGTATGCGCTTGCACGTGACGGCAGGCTAATCTTTGACGCAGTAGCACACAAGGACGCTGAACTGCTGTTCATAGATGTTGACAAAGTAATGACACCGTGTGCTAAAGCATGTACTCGACATCTTACTACAATGAAAAATCTTCTCACAGAATTAGCCGGAAAAGCCTGCAACCTTGACCGCAAGCTAAGCCACATGAGTATGCGAACCACCAGAGAGAAACTCTTGTCTTACTTAACGGAAGAATCAAAACAACAAAAATCCGAAACTGTAACTATTATGTTCAACCGTCAAGAGTTGGCTGACTATTTATGTGTGGACAGAAGTGCAATGAGCAAGGAACTTCATCGAATGAAACGTGAGGGACTTATAGACTTTTCAGGCAATACATTTATATTAAAATAATTCATTATTCAAAATAATAATCTTTTAAATTAACCACAGCTAAGGCAACACCGTAGATTACATATATACTCTTGGTGTTACTTCTGCGGTTATTTTTCTTTCCAGCTGTTTATACCAAATATCACAGCAAAGAACGCTACCAAAGTAGCCGCCATTCCTGCATACATACAATACTGCGTTTGTTCAAATATCTCAAGTACTACAGCACCTGCAATTCCAAGAAAGCTAATAACTGTAAGTATTAAGCTGATAATAAAATTTGTTTTCATAGAAATTCACCTTAAAATTTATAGAAGTTATATATTTTTATTATACAACAAAGTGCAGTTAAATTCAATACAATATATTAAAGTTTATTTAACTCATTTGCTATCTTTGCGAAATCCTCAAGCTTCAACTGCTCCGCTCTTGACGTGTTCTGGATATTGGCATTATCCAGTGCTTGAGAAATCTGAGCCTTTTCAAAGGACATAGAATTCGATAGTGTATTGAGCAACGTTTTTCTTCGCTGAGCAAATGCCGCCTTTATCACTTTAAACAGCATTTCCTCGTTGTCCGTCTTTACCGCAGGCTCGTTATACACAGACAGCCTGATTACGGCACTGTCAACCTTTGGCGGCGGCATGAAGCTCCCTGCTGACACCTTGAACAGAAGCTCCGCCTTTGCATAATAATTTACAGCAACGGTAACAGCTCCTGTTTGGCGAGTGCCAAGCTCCGCACACAGCCTGTCGGCAGCTTCTTTCTGCACCATTACCGTAATTGATTTTACAGGAAGTCTATCTTCAAGAAGCTTCATTATCACCGGCGATGTAATATAATATGGCAAATTGGCACAGACTACAACATCTAAATCGGCAAACTCGTCTTTAATAAGCTGATGCAGATCAATCTTTAAAACGTCATCATTGATAACCTTTACATTGTCAAATTCAGACAGCGTTTCATCAAGCACAGGAAGCAGCCGTTTATCAAGCTCAATCGCAACCACCTTGTCGGCACGTTTTGCAAGCTCGTAAGTTAGTACCCCTATTCCCGGTCCAATCTCAATTACTCCTACGCCCTCTTTTGCTCCGCCCATTTCTGCCATTCGAGGACAGACCGATGGGTTAATAAGGAAATTCTGTCCCAAAGCCTTTGAGAATGAAAAGCCATATTTATTCAGTATTTCTTTTATCGTACCTATATCAGAAAGCTTCTTCATACAAACTCCTTTTTAAAAGTAAAATTACCTAGTCAGCTATACTCGAAAGCGTTTAGATTTAGCACTTATCTTTCTCAGACCGGCAATTCGCAAGCTCTTGCCTGTTTTGTTTTTACCGAAAGATTATATTTTATGGTGCTTTGATTTTTTTCTTAATTTTCTCTAAAGAAAGTTTATTTAGTTTTGCTGAGGGCAGTTTATTCTTCTACGCTGCTTTGGTTCCGTCACCCGCAAACTTTATTATGCTAGATCCTTTAGATTTTGAGTATAATAGCTATTTCAAGCTCCTGAGTCCCTTTGGGTATCTGTTTTTGAGGATTGAACCGCTTGCCTTTCCGAAGCCTGTTGATACGCCCTCAACCAGCACGGCGGTAAATCCCTTTAGGCTGCCGTCAACATTTATTTCCTCTCCGTGATAGAATTTCGTCAGACGGCTGTCGTCATAGTTTAAATCAACGTATGAGCGTAAATCAGCTTTTTTTGCTGCCATAAACAAAGCATGACACGGCTCTACCCTGTTTTTCTTTATCTCACCGAAAAGAATACCTGCTCGAATTACGCCAAGACCTGCCATAGGCGGCAAATCTATTTTCGGAAGAAGAATTATTTTATCACCAATCTTACTGATATTCTCTCCGAAAATCCGAGATTTAAATATCTCATCATACAATCTTAAAGCAGCTTCCTTTTCAGGAAATTTTTCAGACTTAACAGGCAAATCCGGTGAGCTAATCAGCTCACCCTTTTTTCTGAGTTTCGCTGCAAAATGTCCCTCGCCGCCGTCACAAGGCAATATCCTTACTGCATAATCAAGTGACCGTCTGCCAAACTCAACGCCGCAGTCAACAAGCTCAAATTCGTTATGACGCTCCAAAAAACGCTCAATAACCTTTTCGTTTTCAAATGCAGAAAAGGTACACGTTGAATAGACGAGTATACCTCCGTCTTTCAATGCCCGTGAGGCACTGTCAAGTATAGACATCTGACGCTCGCCGCATGAAACAGAATGTTCCAATGACCATTCTTCAACAGCCGCAGAGTCCTTTCGGAACATACCCTCTCCGGAGCAAGGTGCATCGACAAGCACCTTATCAAAATATCCGCTTAAATTTTCACACAATTTTTCCGGATGACAATTTGACACAACGGCATTAGTTATACCCATACGCTCGATGTTGGAAAGTAAAATATTTGCTCTGCTTTTGACGATTTCATTGCTCCAAAGCAGACCTGTTCCCTCCAGCTCAGCAGCTATCTGAGTTGATTTTCCGCCGGGTGCAGCACACAAATCAAGCACTCTGTCGCCCTTTT
>CACYEJ010000171.1 GCA_902773395.1 uncultured Ruminococcus sp. | reverse complement strand
TGTAAATTAGTCGCCGCACTCTAGGCACAGATGACTTCCTGATATAAACTTCCTGTTACCAATCTGTATCTTTCCAAATCTGTTCTCCTCAGACATAACCTTTTTATACAGATGATTACACACAAGCGGTTTTGTATATGACGCCGCATTTACCAAAACTGTCTGATTCGCAAGACCTCCCAGATAGCACTTTGTAAAATCTATTGGCTCCAGCATATCATGATCCTCCGTAACAATATATGACATATTGGTAGTACTGCTAACCTCGTCCCTCGCCTGATATGAAAATACAAAGCCGTTTACAGTTCTTCCGTCATCAGCTTCGAATGTTGTAAAAAAATTCTGCAAACAGCCGTCTGACACAGAGCTTCTGCTGTCCGTCACGTTAGGCAATGATGAGAACACTGCTCCATACGGTGTTTTTGCAAAACTATACGATAAGTTGTCCGTTCTGCTTGTGCGTTGGTCAATGTAAATGTAATTCTCTCTCTCTGTAGTTCCGTCGCCGCAATGCAGTGAAATTCTCACTCCCATAGTTTCGTTGTACTCAATCATTAAATACATACGATGATTGCTGTCAAGAAATATCTTTGTAAAAATATTCTCTCCCTCATTCTGAACCACTGAGCTTACTCCCTGAAATCCGTCAAAAAGCTCAATTAAATCCGCCGAAAGATTTGTGTAAACATTGCTGATTATATTGCCCTGACGTCTGATAACCTTATTATTTTCCATTAATTACCTCCTGAAAATATGTCTTTAAAATAATCATACAGATATTTCGTCCAATGGAGTTGGCGGCTCCAGTGATTCCGCATGACCTGTTAGTGTGTTGAGCGGTCTGTTCGAGATGTAAAACATAATCTCACCGATAAGCGTTTCACAACCTGAGTCTGAAATCTCGTCGCAAACATTCCCCGTCACCGAACCAACTCTGATTTTAGAAATAAGAGCCGCATAGCGTGAAGTCGCCGCAGCATAGGGAACCTTGATTTTATGCGCAATAATCGCCGCTTTTATGCTGTCGAAATCAGCTATAGCCTGTGCCGCTGTTTCTCTTGCCGTTCTCTCTGTCACAGATATTCACCTCCTATAAGCCCCCCTTAAACGAAAAAAAATTGCATACAACTATGCAATTTTCTAATCTAAAAATATTCATAAAAAATCGGATTCACAAGCAAAAACTACCTGTAAATCCGAAAACAATTATTTATAAATTACTGTACCTGATATGTCATATATCCTTCAAGAGCGTCTGTTACCAGCTCCTCATATACAAAGACTGCAAGATTTATTCTCTCCTGATTCCAATCCGGCACATCAAGCGTAGACATACCGTAATGCCAGCCGGCTTCGTAATTGCCGTCCGAGGGGAGTCTGTACTCAACCATTTCATAAGATAAATAAGTAAGTGAATTCGACACAAGAGTAGTTATCTCTGTCTTTTTGAGATTTGTTGTAACAAGCGGACCTATCTCATTCACAATGTTTACAATCTGAGCAAGCGACGCAGAACGCATATCGCCGGCAATAGTTCTAAGCACCTTTCTCTGACGTGCTGTTCTGTCGAAGTCGCTGCCGGAGAATCCCTCGTCAATGTCACCTCTATCTCGTGCATACCAAAGAGCCTGTCTGCCGTTGAGATGAACCTTGCCTGCCTTATCGGTAAGCTCGTGTCTAGTCTTGACTTGCTTATTCTTCCAGCACTGCCAGTTGATATAGTCGATTTCCTCATCGGAAAGCTCGATATCTATACCGCCCAAAATATCAATAATCGCCTTAAAGCTGGAGAAATCCACAATAGCATATCTATCTATTCCCACGCCGAAATTCTGTTCAATCGTAGAGATAGCGAGTTTCGGACCTCCGTAAGCGTAAGCGTGATTAAGCTTTGAATAGCCGTACTCAGGAATATATACCCACAAGTCACGCATAAAAGACGTGAGCTTAATTTTTTTATGACGGTTATCAATAGACATCATAATCATGGTATCGCTTCGCTGGCTTGTGCCGTCGTTCTTGTCCGCACCAAAAAGCAGGATATTAAGCACCATAGGGTCATTGAGAAGAGAGCCCTCCTCAAAGCTCATATTGATAAAGCTGTCGTCCTTTAAATCGACATCTGTGTTGGTTGTTTTTTTCTTTTTCTGACCGGCGATAAATATGCCGGACTCCTCAAAATCGGCAACGTCACCAAGCTGACCCGTTTCGCTGTAATTGAGTGCGTCGAGGGTTTTGTAATAATAAATAAAGCCCGAACCGGAAACCGCCATTACAAGGGCAAGCATTACAAGGAACACATTCCTGACTATTAGCTTTTTGTTTCTCTTTTTAGGCTTTTTGAGATTTCTGGATTTGACTGTACTTTCGCTTACTGTGTCATCAATTTTCTTTGAAGCAGCTGCCATAAAAATATTCCTTTCAATAAATCGGATTACTATAGCTATTACGAGATAATTTTCTTATATTTCTTCACGATAATAAAATTCTACATTTTCTTATTATAATATGAAACAGACGAGTTATAATTCTAAAAAAGAAATTTAAACAGATTTAATACGAGATTGTAACATAGCATTGAACATTAATTTTGTGCAATCTCACAAGCTATGCTCAAATAAGGTCAATCCGTAAGCCGAAACGAATTCTCTCATAAATATATCGGCTTCGGGAATATTCATAGCTGCAATTGCCTTTTCGTTGGCTTCCTTTGCCTTTGTGAACTCATCGTTGCCGAGTCTGATTTCCTCAACGCACTTGACGTAGGCGGCGATTTTATCGGCAGCCTTAACAAGTTTTGTTTCGTACTCGTCATTCCCCACCTCATTTAGAAGCGGCTCATACACGCTTTGCATATCATCGGGAAGCAAGCTTACAAGCTCAGCGGCTGCAATTTTTTCAATTTCCTTATAGGAGCGGCGGATTTCATCGTTATAATATTTTACGGGAGTGGGCATATCTCCGGTGATAATTTCGGTGCAGTCATGAAACAGAGCCATTACCGCAATATGGTCTGAGTCAAGATTTTTTCCAAGACGGACATTTCCGATAGTTGCAAGGGCATGGGCAATCACGGCAGTTTCAAGGCTATGCTCGCTTAGATTCTCGGTGCGTTTATTATTCATAAGCCCCCAACGGTTAATATATTTCATTCTTGATATCATAGCAAAGAAGCTTTCCATTATAATACAAGTCCTTTCGTATGTGAAGTTTTTGAAAAATTTTTTAGATGTGGCAAATGCAACAGAAACTCCGCTGTTAATATGATATAATAAAATTACAAAAATGTAAACAGGTAATTTATTAATATAGAGTTAATTTTTAGAAGCGGCAGGAATAACGCCGCAAGCACATTTAGGAGGTCACAATTTATGAAAGTAAACGTAATCGGAGGCACAATCTCCGAAGAAGAGCAGCAGGCATATGTTAAGTACATCGAGGGAAAGTATCCCAATAAGAGAATATCCGGTATAGATATTACTCTTGACGGTGATTATGTGGATATAAAATATTATTTTGCGAGAAGAGATTTTGAGAGAATCAGACGCATTACAGGATATCTTGTAGGAACGCTTGACAACTGGAACAACGGCAAGCGTGCAGAAGAGCACGACAGAGTAAAGCATGATGTTCCGCATAGCTTTATGGAGCAGATTTAAATTAATTTGATATTTTAAAAAATAAAGTTTTGATCAAGCTAATTGAACTAGTCTGATCAAAACTTTTTTTGTGTTTAATCTAGTTTATACTCACAAGCATTATGAGTTAGCAGTTTTCTTTCTACAACCGGCAATTCGCAAGCTCTTGCCTATCTTTGTTCGTTCGGGAGTTTTTTGATTTTTGGGGAATGCTTTTTTATTTTTTTATGTTTGCTCTATCATAGTTTGTTTAGTTTCGCTGAGGGGAGTTTATCTTTCTGCGCTAGTTTTTTTCGTCAGCGACTGGGCTCTGCCCAGACCCGCAAACTTTTGAAAAAGTTTGATCAAAACTTTATATTTTGCTCTATCAGTCTTTATTTATTAAACAAACAGCATGTGCCGCTATTCCCTCTCCACTTCCTGTAAAACCCATACCCTCTTCGGTAGTAGCTTTTACATTTACACATTCTTCGCTAACACCGCAAACCTCGGCTATTCTATCTCTCATTTCCAGAATGTACGGACTCAGCTTCGGTCTTTGTGCAATAATCGTTGCATCTATATTAGACACCGTGTACCCCTTTTCACCAATCAAGCGGCACACCTCAGCCAACAATACCATACTGTCCGCACCCTTATACTTCACGTCTGTATCAGGGAAATGTTTGCCAATATCTCCAAGACCTGCCGCGCCTAACAGCGAATCCATAATCGCATGGGTAAGCACATCGGCATCTGAATGACCCAGCAATCCTTTCTCATATGGAATTTCAACGCCGCCTAAAATAAGCTTTCTTCCTTCAACCAGCTTGTGCACATCGTAGCCGTGACCAATTCTCATAATATCACCTCAATTTTAAAAATGCTTCCGCTGTCGCTATATCCTCAGCGGTAGTTATTTTAATGTTAGTGTAAGCTCCAGCAGTAATATGTACCCTGCCTCCTACAGACTCTATCAATTGGCAGTCATCGGTGAAATCCTTTCCCTCAGACATCGCCTTATCGTATGCTTTTATATAAGTATCCTTATCGAACACTTGCGGAGTTTGTATAATATAAAGCTTATCTCTCGGAGGGGTGCTGTCTACAGTATCATTTTCAACCAATTTAATCGTATCCTTTACAGGCACAGCAAGTGTTGACGCACCAAAAATTATTGCATCATTGATAACTCTTCTGATATCTTCGGGCATTACCAAAGGTCTTGCACCGTCATGAATCGCAATCAGACTGCACTTTTCATTCACAGCTTTGATACCGTTTCCGACAGACTGCTGACGTGTGCTGCCGCCTACTGTATATTTTACAGGAAAGCTCAAATCAGAATTAGAAAATAGTTTTTTAAAATTTTCGACATCGTTCTTAGGGCAAACTATAATCACCTCGTCAATAATGCCGGATTGTTCAAAAGCGGAAACTGTATGCTGCAAAACAGCCTTGCCGCCGATTAGAAGAAGCTGCTTGCTTACGGAGGATTTCATTCTTGTGGAAGAACCTGCCGCAACTATGACAGCGGAGATATATTTATTATTAAGCATAATTTCACCTCGGATAAATATAATATATCAAGAAACGAAGAAAGCAGCCACAAAATCCACAGCCGCAACACATAAATAAACTACCGCAATAAACCCAATCACCGACAACGCCCTGACGAGTCTGCGTTTTGCGGGCGGCATCTCTTCCCAAACAGGTTCATCGGGAATATCCAGCTTATCGTAGTAATCGGGAATTTCCATAGCGGACACGCCGGTTAAAGCGTCAATAGCTTTTTTCACAAATCCGATTGGAACGTAATAAATATAGCTGCCGTCCTCTACACCCATTACGGGAGTAACCTTTGACGTCTGCTGCACAGAATAAGGGATTTGGGCTTTTATGAGAGTTTCTTCGATGATACCCTTGTTTATTTCATTTGCAGTGAGCAAAGCCGCCGGCTGTTGGGGGTCTGCATCGCTTTTAAGCTTATGACCTAATTCACAAAGCTTGTTTTCAGAAAATTCGATTTTTTTACATTTTGGACAGTATTTCATTATCAAATAACTCCTTAAATGGACTATATAATAATGATACTGCAAAGAATGTGAATTGTCAAATCGAAAAACATTTTTCCTTTGACAAATTCCCCAAGTAATGGTATCATATTAAGTATCATATAAAAGAAAAGAATAAGAATTTCAGGAGGTTGTAAAATGCGTAAAATTTTAGCAATCTGGGCGGCAAAGCTGGCTGCCTTTGGCGCAAGGCTTCTCGGCAAGAACGGAAGCTCTATGCCCGGTTCGATAGCCCTGAAAATCTGCCCCGACATCTTAACTCGACTCTCCAACGACATCGAAAAGGATATCATCGCTGTTTGGGGTACGAACGGCAAAACCACCACCAACAATATGATTTACACGGTTCTCGAAAATCAAGGCTACAGAATCGTCTGCAACAAGGTTGGCTCTAATATGCTTTCAGGTGTTGTGTCTGCGTTTATCTCCTACAGCACGCTTTCCGGCAAAGTCAAGGCGGATTATGCCTGTCTTGAAATGGACGAAGCATACGCGCGTATTATTTTGAAATATCTCACTCCAACCAAAATTGTGATTACGAATCTCTTTCGTGACCAAATGGATCGTTACGGTGAAATCGACACAACCATTAAGTATATCCAAATGGCGCTCGACAAGGCAAAGGACGCAACCCTTATACTCAACGGTGACGATCCTCTGACAGCGTCACTCGGCACAAATTACAAAAACGCCCGATATTACGGTATATCGGAGAATCTCGGATTGAATCTGAACGAAACGAGAGAGGGACGTTACTGCCGCGCGTGCGGAACGGAGCTGCAATACGACTTTTACCAGTACGGACAGCTTGGAAAATACCGCTGCCCTAAATGCGGATTTGCAAGACCGAAGCCGCAGTATGACGGCAAAAATATTACAGTCGATGATTATGTAAGCTTTGACGTATGCTCCACTCACGTAGACCTGCCGTGCAAGGGTATATACAACATCTACAATGCGCTTGCGGCGTTTGCTTTCTGCGACAGCTGCGGCATTGAAAAGAAAGATATTGCAGACGGCTTGCAGAAATACAAAGGTCAAATCGGCAGAATGGAAGAATTCACGATAAAGGGCAAGCTGGTTGTATTCAATCTTGCGAAGAATCCGGCAAGCTTCAATCAGAGCATAGGCAACATTATAAGTGAAAAGCGAACAAAGGACGTTATTATCGGAATCAACGACAACGATCCGGACGGCAACGATGTTTCGTGGTTATGGGACGTAGACTTTGAGAAGCTGAAAAACGACTCGATAATGAGCTACACAACAACGGGAATCCGCTCAAAGGATATGGCGGTTCGTCTGAAATACTGCGACATTGACGAAAAGAAAATGACTGTCGGCGGCGACATGAAGCAGGATATCATCAATGCGGTAAACGGAAAAGGCGAAAGAGTTTACATAGTTGTAAATTACACGCTGCTCTTTTCGACTAAGAAAATTTTGAGTGAACTGGAGGCAGAATTATGAAATTGAGAATAGCTCACCTTTACCCCGATTTGCTCAATCTTTACGGCGATATCGGCAATATCACCACTATCAAAAAACGCTGCGAATGGCGTGGAATTCAAACTCAGGCAGACTCAATCTACGGCAGCGAGAAAATCAACTTTACGGACTACGACCTTGTATTTCTCGGCGGCGGCTCGGACAGAGAACAGCTGTTAGTTCGTGACAAGCTTATTTCGATGAAGAAAGAGATATCCGCATACGTAGAAAACGGCGGCGTACTTTTAGCGGTATGCGGCGGATATCAGCTTTTGGGAAGCTACTACAAGCTTGAAAAGGAAACTATTCAGGGCTTGGAGATACTCAACATACAAACTGAAATTGGCAAGACAAGGCTAATAAGTGATGTGGTACTGGACAGCGATGATTTCGGAACGATAGTCGGCTTTGAGAATCACGGCGGCAGGACGTACATTAATGATCACAAGCATCTCGGAGATGTGCTTTGCGGCAACGGAAACAACGGAACAGACGGACGTGAAGGCGTTATGTACAAGAATGTTATTGCAACGTATTTACATGGTTCGCTGCTTCCGAAGAATCCCAAACTCAGCGACCATATTATAAAGAAAATGCTGGAGCAAAGAGGTTTGCCCACAGAGCTTAAACCGCTTGACGACAGTATTGAAGAGAGTGCTCACCAGTATATTGTGGATAGATTTGTAAACGGTAAATAAACTGATATTTTTTCATATTGACTACAGTTGTATTGCCTGATAAAATCTAAGATATTCCGCTGTAACACAGTAATACTGAAATAAAGAAGTAAATTCCCACCCAACAATAATCCAAAAAAACTCTCCGCCCACGCCAGTAATAAAGAACAATAAAATCAAGTAAAAAATCAGTTGCAATCACAAGGATAATATGCTAAAATAAGAATAAGAGAGTAGGTGGTTGTAATGTCCGACAAAAAGAATAAAGACACCAATCGTGAATACAAAGACAGACTGTTCAAATTCATTTTTGGCAATCCCGAAAATAAAGAATGGACATTAAGCTTATATAACGCAATCAACGGCACGTCTTATGAAACCGCTGATGATATACAGCTTACAACCATTCAAGACGCTGTTTATATGAAAATGAAAAATGATGTATCGTTTCTGATAAACAACATTAT
>CACYEJ010000170.1 GCA_902773395.1 uncultured Ruminococcus sp. | reverse complement strand
GAACTGTTTCTGCCATTATAAAGTAGGTGATGTTATGGGTATGCCAGTTTTAATCTACGGTAAATCAGGTTCAGGCAAAAGCCGAAGCATGAAAAATTTTGAAGAGGACGAGATTTTTCTTGTCAACGTGGAACGTAAATATCTCCCTTTTCGCAAGAATTTCAAGTACGTCTATGAAAGCGACAGCTCCGAAAAAATTCAAAACGGCTTAATGAAAATGCCGACAAAAACAGCTGTCATAGACGACGCAGGCTATATTCTCACAAACATTTTCATGCGTGGAAACAGCAAGAAAAAGTCAGGCGGCGATGTCTTTGATCTGTACAACAAAATAGGCTACAACTTTTGGAGCTTGTTTGAATTTATAAAAATCGACTTGCCTAAGGACGTTATCGTTTACATAATCATGCACGATGAAACGGACGATTACGGCAACACAAAGCTTAAAATGCTCGGTAAACTCTTGGAGCAAAAGGTTTGTGTCGAAGGTATGGTTACTATTTGTCTGAGGTGCGTAAAAGACGAAAAAGGACATCATTTTGTCACAAACTCCTTAGACGGCGGCGACATCACAAAGTCACCCGAGGAGATGTTTGATAAGCTCATTATTGACAATGATCTGAAATACGTTGACACGATTATACGTGAATACTACGGAATTTAGAATTTAATTATAAATTTTTAATGACATAGCCGCAAGTTAACCCTATAATGAGCAATTCTATTCTACTTAATTTATAAAAAAATGTAAATTTTTAATGAACATTTGCGTAAAACTATGCAAATAACAATTGAAAACAAGGGACTTTATGAAAGACAAAGAAAGGATTTTTTATCATGAGAGGAATTAAAAATTATAACAGTATTCAGGAGTACACAGAAAGCGTTAAACTCCCTGTCGGTGCTTACGAAGTGAGGATAGCAAGAGCCGAGGAGCAGGACGGCAAGAACGGAAACTGCGCTTTGTGCATTCTTTTCGACATCAGCGAGGGCGAGTACAAAGGATTCTATATGGACAAGTTTAAGAGCGAAAAGAAGTATCACCCCGACGATGCAAAATATAAAGGTGTGCTTCGACTGTGGTATCCTAACGGCGGTCAGTATGACGAAAGCAGTGAAAAGCGTATCAAAACCACTCTTGAACGCATTAAGCAGAGCAACAACTTGAACATCGACTTTTCCAAAGAGTGGGACGGTGCAGTGCTAAAAAATTGTAAGGTCGGAATGATTTTTCGTGAGCAGGAGTACGACTACAACGGCAGCAGGGGCATGACGGCTCAGCCTTATCAAATAATTACTCTTGAAGCTTTAAAAGAGGGTAAATTCACTATTCCAAAGCCGAAATATCTCGACAAAGACGAAGCCGATGATACGCCAGCCGCCGAAAATTCGCCGCTTGATGATGACGATTTGCCGTTCTGATGGAACTTAGAGAGTACCAGCTTGACCTGATATCCCGATTTTTCAAAGCCTTGGATAACGGATACAAAGCCCCCTGCATAGTTCTTCCATGCGGCGGCGGTAAGTCCGTTATCTTGGCTGAGATTGCAAAACGCTATACCGACGATATGAAAAGCGTGCTGTTTTTGGTTCACAGAAAAGAGCTTTGCGGTCAGATTTTCAGTACCTTTGTTAAGCATGGTGTGCGGATGGATTTTTGTAAAATTGCAATGGTTCAAACGCTTACAAGGCATATTAAAAGCGTTCAAAAGCCTGATTTGATAATCACAGACGAGAATCATCACAGCCTTGCAAAGTCCTACAAACGAATTTACGGGCATTTTAAGGACGTGCCACGAATAGGTGTGACGGCTACTCCCGAACGCATTGACGGTTCGGGACTTGAAGATGTAAACGACATTCTTATTGAGGGCGTTACCGCGAAATGGCTGATTCAAAATAATTATTTAGCTCCTTACGACTACTATGCGCCAACTGTCGATATGCCGAAGTTTCATACTCGAAACGGCGATTTTATTCAATCAGAGGTTGCAGGCTATTTTGATAAAAATCAAAACAAAATCTATGGCGATGTGATAAAGCACTATCGAAAATTGGCGAATAATAAACAAGCTGTCTGTTATCTTCCTACAGTTGAATTTTCAAAGCAGACAGCCGAGAAATTTTCCGAAAGCGGCATACCATCGGCGCATATTGACGGCGGTACACCTAAAGCAGATCGAGATAGTATTATATCGGATTTCAGAAGCGGAAAGATAAAAATACTCTGTAATGTCGATATCGTATCAGAGGGCTTTGACGTGCCGGACTGCGAGTGCGTGATACTTCTAAGACCCACAAAATCGCTTATTCTATACATTCAGCAGTCAATGAGATGTATGCGTTTTAAGCCAGATAAAAGGGCAATAATCATAGATCATGTAAATAACATCAAGCGTTTTGGATTTCCCGACAGAGATCGGCAGTGGCTTTTAAAGGGACATCCGCACCAAAAGGGAGAAGCCGAACAGCCGCTTAAAATCTGCAAAAACTGCTTTGCGGCGGCGCCGATAAGCACAAGGATTTGTCCGATTTGCGGTACGGCTTTTGAGTTTAAAAAAGGTGAAAAGCAGACGGTAGACACAAAGCTTGTGAAGGTGAACAGGGCGAAAGAGAGAGTAAAATTTTATCTCAGTCCAAAGGAATGTACAAATGTTGAGGAACTAAAGGAATACGCAAAACAGCACGGCTATAAACCGGGATGGGTTTACTATCAGCAGAGGTCAAGGGGGTGG
>CACYEJ010000169.1 GCA_902773395.1 uncultured Ruminococcus sp. | reverse complement strand
ACTGTTTTGAAAGAGGGGACGCTTTGGCAGAAAGCGTCCCTTTAAACAGACATTAAATCTGCTAAATCTTAACGCATACGAGTATAAAAGATCTAGCATATAAAAGTTTTGATCAAACTTTTTTAAAAGTTTGCGGGTCGAGGGCAGAGCCCCGTCGCTGACGAAACAAATCAGCGTAGAGAAATAAACTACCCTCAGCGAAACTGATCCACACTATGATAGAGCTAGTATCAAAAAAAGCAATCCTCAAATAAAAATCTTCAGGTTCAAACAAAAACAGGCAAGAGCTTGCGAATTGCCGGTCTAAGAGAGATAAGTGCTAAATCTTAACGCTTTCGAGTATAACTTGTTGAGATAATATATAAAACGTGCGAATTGCCGGTCTAAGAGAGATAAGTGCAAAATCATAATGCTTGTGAGTATAAGTCCGAGCAAAGTAAGAGGTGATTTACATGAAAAACAATCTGATTGTAAAAGCTTTAACAAAATATCTTGCCGGACTAGTATTGATATTATTATTGATATTTCTTCCGGCAGGTACGTTAAAATTTGTCAACGGTTGGATTTTCATTGGACTTTTATTTATTCCGATGCTTGTAATGGGTGTTGTTTTGGCGATAAAAAATCCGGCGCTGCTTGAAAAAAGACTCAATTCAAAAGAGAAGGAATCAGAACAAAAGGGCGTTGTAATGATTAGCGGTATTATGTTCCTTGCGGGATTTATAATTGCCGGATTGAATTATCGCTTTTCGTGGCTTATTATTCCAAAGTGGGCAGTTATTACCGCATCAGTTGTATTTTTGATATCGTATATATTATATGCTGAGGTTCTGAGAGAAAACACATATCTTTCGAGAACTGTTGAAGTGCAGGATAATCAAAAGCTGATAGATACGGGATTGTATGGTGTTGTTCGTCACCCGATGTATTTTGCTACAGTGCTGATGTTTTTGTCTATCCCGATTATTTTAGGCTCTTTGTTGTCGTTTCTTGTGTTTTTAATTTATCCGTTCACGCTTGCGGTGCGAATTAAAAATGAGGAGAAGGTTCTTGAAAGCGGTCTTGAAGGTTATTCGGATTACATGGAAAGAGTAAAGTACAGAATGATTCCTTTTATTTGGTAAATAGCTTAATAATAAATTTAAGTAATAAAGAGGAGGGATATAATGAGCGAATTGTTTGAAGAAAATATCGAAAAGAAAACAGAAATCAACAGCGAATCTAATGCGGCTCCTTCTGAAACAGAAATAAAATCAGAACCGTCCGCAATGTCGCTTGATGACAGAAAACAACAGCTTGAAAGTAAGATAAATAAGGAAATGGGTGATACCCCTAAGCCGTCATCTGACGGTGCAAAGGTCAAAACTCAAACAAAAATAAAGTCGCCTTACGACAGTCCGCCTACAACAGGTTATAATTATAACGCCCCAGGCACTCGTATGCCTCTGCCTAAGATGAGCAATAATCCCCCGACTACAGGCTCTTCTTATGATGTCTATAATAATTATTACAATCGTCCGACTAATCCGAATTTGGGCGTTGCTCCAAAGCCGGAGCAGAATGCAGCCTATTCTCCGTATGCTGCCCAGACTCCAAAACAGAAAACTAATGGCGCGCTTAAATCTTATCTGATTATTATTGTTAGCATTACTGTTATCTTTTTGATTGGCTTTATTGTGGAATGTGTGAATACGTATAATCAAGACGGTATCTTTGGCGGTGAGAACGGTCTTTTCAGTAAAGACTTCGATAAGTATCTTGATTCTGATTACGATTTTGGTTTTAAGTTCGATGATGATGATTCCGATGAAGATGAGCAAGATACCGACAGCGACAGTGTATTCGATTTTATTGATAAGGACGATACCGACAACAAATCTATGAAGCAGGCTCCCGATGAGAAAACTGTAGTCAATAAGTCTGCTGCAAATATCGTTGTTGCAGATCAGCCCGATGATATAGATTCTACAGATTATACTGCGAAAAAGGCTTATCAGAGAGTTAAGGATTCAGTCGTGAACGTTATGGTGTATGACGGCACAATTGGCAATGAAGATGCCGTTTCAGGTTCGGGTTCGGGTATTATTATATCTGAGGACGGATATATTATCACCAATAGCCACGTTATCAACGATTCAAAACTTTATGGTGTGGAGATTATTACAAATGACGGCGATTCCTATATTGCAGTTGTGGTGGGCTATGACGCAAGAACAGACTTAGCTGTGCTTAAAATTGACGGCGAAAATCTTACTGCGGTTGAGTTCGTTAATTCCGATCAGATTGAGGTCGGTCAGGACGCAATAGCCGTTGGAAATCCCGGCGGCATTGACTACTCCAATTCATTGACAAGAGGCTGCGTTTCTGCGCTTAACAGAACGGTTTCTTCAAATAAGCTTG
This sequence comes from uncultured Ruminococcus sp., assembly GCA_902773395.1. The sequence goes on along the minus strand of CACYEJ010000169.1, from coordinate 3,077 downwards.
TGCCGTATATTCAGACGGACGCTGCGATTAATCCGGGTAATTCCGGCGGTCCGCTTCTTAACAGTGCAGGTCAGGTAATGGGTATCAATACTATAAAAATTGCAAATTCAGATTATGAGGGCATGGGCTTTGCGATTCCTTCTAATACTGTTGTCAGCATTGCTAACGACTTGATTGGTCAGGGCTACGTTTCAAACAGAGTTAGAATGGGTATTACCGGTATTGAAGTAAAGGAAGATATCTTAAACGGTGTTCCGGCTGGTATTCGTATCAACGAGTTTGCAGAGGATAGCCCGTTCTCAGGTTCAGACGCTGAAATCGGCGATTACATTACAAAAGTTGACGGACAGGATACAACTACATTTACTCAGCTTTTTTCTGTGTTGGATAATTATAACCCCGGCGATGTGGTAACGGTAACTCTTTACCGTGGAGCTTCAAGTACGACAAATTCAAAAACCTTTGATGTTAAAATCAGATTAGTTGCCGATACTGGTGAAACTCAGAAATAATACGTTGGAAGAATATTATATATTTATCTGTTTCTGTAAGTTTTTATAATAATTGTTTTTTGTGAGAAGTGTATAAATTCTTTGTTCGAAATAAAAAATATTTCTTAAAAAGAACTAAAAGAGCTGCTGCTAAAAATAATCTTAGTTTTTTTTGAAAAAATTTTAAAAAAACTATTGGAATTTTACAATAAATATAGTAAAATAGAAACAGAAGATAAATTTATTTGGGTGGGATGATTTATGCGTGGAGTAAAAATTGTAAGTAGAACCGAAACTACTAAAATTATCGTAGATGATGAAACAAGACCTATTCCGATTATTTTGTTTTTAATCTTCACTGTGGCTACAACAGGAGTTAGTATTTGGGGTATTTTAAGTGATCCTATGACTAGACAAAGAACGGTTGCTTTTATAATGGCGGTTGCATATTTTCTTGTATGCGCGCTATTGTTCTCAGCATATTCAACGTCTGTTACAAAACAAAGTACGTACAAATATAAAGTTATTGTGGCCGAAGGTACAAATATGGAAGAATTCCATGAAAAATATGAAGTACTTACTCAGAAGGGCCGTGTTTACGAAGTAGTTGAAAAATAACGGTTAAGACAATTTTAGACCAGCTGCGTTGAGCAGCTGGTTGTTTTTTGGGAAAGTGAGATTATGGAGAGAAGATGTGATTTTAATTTTGAGAGAAATTCTCTTGTGATAGACGCAGACGCTTGTCCGGTTGCACGTATGGCTTCGAAAATTGCGAAGGAGTACGGCGCAAGATGTATTGCCGTGTGTGACAGCGAGCATACTTTTAACGGCGAGAATATGTATGGGGCTGAAATAATAACGGTGTCGCAGGGCGCTGATTCCGCTGATTTTTATATTGTCAATCATGTTCACGAGAATGATATTGTCATCACGCAGGATTATGGACTGGCTGCAATGTGCCTTGCAAAAAAAGCTTGCGTGATAAATCAGAACGGACAGATTTACAGTGATGACAATATCAGCGGATTGCTTGAAAGCCGTGCTATAGGCAAAAAAATCAGACGTGCCGGCGGAAGAACGAAAGGCCCTAAAAAGCGAACTGCCGAGCAGAACGATAAATTTGAAAAAACATTAAGGAGATTGTTTGAATATGCAAAAGGAATTTGACGGAGTTATTTTTGATTTGGACGGTACATTGTGGGATTCTGTGAAATCAGTAGTCGCAATTTGGAATAACGCACTTGAAGCAGCAGGTATTGAACCGACTTTGGATTACGATGAATTGAGCAAGTGCATGGGGCTAAGAATAGAGCAGATTTTTGATAGGGTAATTCCGCAGGCAACGCAGGAGCAGCGTAATCGTATTAAAGAGCTGTGTGCCTCAACCGAGCAAACGTACCTTGCAGAGCATGGCGGTGTGCTGTATGATAAGGTGGAGGAAACACTGAAAAAACTTGGCGAGAAGCACTCGTTATATATTGTGTCGAATTGTCAGGAGGGGTATATTAAGTCGTTCTTTAAAGCGCACGGACTGGAAGAATATTTTGACGACTTTGAGTGTGCCGGCAGAACAGGATTATCTAAGGGCAAAAATATCAGGCTGTTGGCGGAGAGAAATCAGCTTAAAAGCCCTGTATACGTTGGTGATACAATATTTGATTATGAAGCGACTGTAGAGGCAGAGGTGCCGTTCATATTTGCGAGATACGGCTTTGGAGAGGTTGAAAAGGCTGAGATGATTGCAGACAGCTTTGAGGATATATTTGATATTGTTGAGAACAGTAAAGCATAAACAGAAAGAATTTGGAAATAATAAAATGCGTAGTGAGCTTGTTTTGCAATAAAAAATGACATAATTTGTAATAAAAAATAGATATCTATTCACTTTTATTTTGTGCCAACTTCTGAAATTTTATTACGTATTTTTAAAAATTTGACTTTTTGGATTTAAAGGTATATAATTACATTAGTTGAGTAAATTCTGTTTTAAAGAATAGTTTAAGAAAGAAGGTAATTTTTATGGCAACAAAGTCATCATCAACAAAGAAAACAACCAGAACTTCCACAAAGGCTAAGGCTGTAAAGGAAGAGGTTAAAGAGGCTGCTCCTGCAGCAGAGGTTAAGGAAGAAGTTAAGGCTGAGACTGCTGCTCCTGCTGTTGAGGAGAAGAAGGCTGCTGAAACAAAGAAGACTTCTGCAAAGAAGACTTCTGCAAAGACAACTAAGGCTGCAAAGGAAGAGCCAAAAGCTGAAGTTAAGGAAGAAGCTAAGACAGAGGTTAAGGCTGAAGTTAAGGAAGAGCCAAAGGCAGAAGTTAAGGCAGAGGCTGCATCAGAGGTTTATGTTGAGTTTAACGGATATCAGGCTTCTATCGCAAAGGTAGTAGAAGATGTTAAAATCAAGTTTGCTGCTGAGGGCAACACAGACGAGGTTAAGTCCGTAAAGGTTTACCTAAAGCCGGAAGAGCAGGCTGCTTACTACGTTGTAAACGACAGCGTTGAGGGCAGAATGGACGTATTCTTCTGCTAATTATAAATTCACTTATAAAAGTGTTGACCGGGTATGATTTTGTCTGCCCGGTTTTTT
>CACYEJ010000168.1 GCA_902773395.1 uncultured Ruminococcus sp. | reverse complement strand
TGCGGGTGACGGAACACCCCAAGAAGTCAAGCCGCCAGGCGAAGACTGATTGGCAGGTGTTCCTAATGCAGAGCCCAGTCGCTGACGAAATAAATCAGCTTAGAGGAATAAACTACCCTCAGCGAAACTGAACAAACTATGATAGAGCCAGTATCAAAAAAATAAAGCAATCTCAAAATAAAATCTTTCTGTTAAAACAAAAAACAGGCAAGAGCTTGCGAATTGCCGGTCTAAGAAAGATAAATCCTAAATCTAAACTTTGTTTACCTCTCCTTAGGGACAAATTCTGACGCAGGCGGTAAAGTCACCCAACTCAAAAAGTCGGTGTGCGTATTTCGTCTGGCGTTGCCAGTTAGTATAATTTCTGACACAAGAAAGACGAGGTGTAACAATCCAATGAAACCAACCGCCTACGGAGTGGGAGTGGGTTCGGGTGATCCGGAGCTCATGACATTAAAAGCAGTTCGTCTGATAAAAGAGAATAATATAATCGCCGTTGTTGGTAACTCCCCAAAAGAGAGTACAGCATATAAAATTGCAGTTCAAAGCGTTCCAGAGCTTGCAGAGAAAACGCTTCTCCCGATAAATATGCCAATGACGAGAGATGAAGCTGTCTTAACCGTCGAGCATATTAAGGGTGCAAGACTTATCGAAGAATATCTCGATAAAGGCGAAAATGTAGTGTATCTCACGTTGGGTGACCCGACAGTTTATTGCTCCTTTGGGTATTTGCAGAGGATACTCGAAGCGGACGGCTACAGAGTCGAATTGGTGAGCGGTGTTACTTCGTTTTGTGCGGCTGCTGCAAGTCTTGGAGTGCCGCTTGCAGAAAAAGACGAGCAGCTTCATGTTATTACCGAGTCGCCGTTTGAGTATGATAATGCTTCCGGCACATACGTGTTTATGAAATCTGGTAAGCGTCTAAGCGAGATAAAATCCTCTTTTCAAAACAGCGATTATTGTCTTTATGCCGCAGAAAAATGTGGTATGCCCGATGAAAAAATTTATCGTTCCGCTGATGAATTTCCGGATACATCAGGGTATTTTACGGTTGTGATTGCCAAAAGGAACAAGTCCTCATAAGCTTTTTTTCAATACGAATGCAATGGTGAAACAACAGCAGTGTGGTGCCTGCTGTACGAATAAATAACAGACAAGGAGCTGTGTGATGAATTTTGTAATATTAGATTTGGAGTGGAACAGCTCTTACAGTAAAAAATCCAAAGGCTTTATGAGCGAGATAATTGAGTTCGGTGCAGTAAAGTTCAACGATAAGTTCGAAGTAATTGATACGTTTTCAATGCTTGTTGCACCGCAGATTTCGAAGAGGCTTACCGGCAAGGTCAAGGAGCTTACGAATATCAGCAACGAAGAGCTTGCAAAGGGCGGAGCTACTTATACCCATGTGCTGAGCAGATTTAAAAAGTTTCTCGGCAAGGATTTGCTTATGACATGGGGAACGTGCGATATCCTTGCGATTATGGAGAATACAAAATATTACGAAAAAAACGACCGTATAGATTTCATCGACCGCTACTGTGACTTGCAGTATTATTGTGCCGAGGTGCTGGGCGTGTATAATGCAGGACAGCAGCTTGGTCTTGCTCCGGCTGCCGAGCTTATCGGGCTTGATTTGTCCGATATTGTACAGCACCGTGCATTGCAGGATAGTATGCTGTCAATGTCTATTTTCAAGAAGCTGTATTTTCCCGAAAAATTCGGTAAATATATAGAATCCTCAAAGGAGCTGCATTATCGCCTAACGTTCAAGTCGTATTATCTCACCGATATAAACGACCCGCTCGTCAATAAAAACGAGTTCAGCTTTACCTGTGACAAGTGCGGCGAACAGATGACTGCGCTTGAAGATTGGTCTTTGCGAAACAAAGCTTTTACCGCAACCCTGTACTGTGATAAATGCAGTCAGAAAATGACCGGAAAGGTCAAGTTCAAAATCAACTACAACGGTATGTCAATTAAGAAGAAGCTTGTTCCGTTTGACGAGCCGGCAACGCCGGACGAAAATCGCACACCTGTTTTTCAAATTAGGTGACTGTACCGCCTGCGTAAGAATTTGTCGCTAAGGCGTCCTCAACGAGCGGCTGTTTTGAAATAATAAGGAATAAATAATGATGAAGTATAAAAATATTATCTGGGATTACAACGGTACTATTATCAATGACGCTCAGCTTGCAGTAGATGCGGAGAATATTGTATTGCAGTCATATGGCTTGCCGACTATTGACCTTGAGTATTACCTAAAAGAATGTGAAATGCCGTTGATTAATTTCTATAAAAAAATCTTCAATATGGAAAAATACGACTTTTCAGAGATTGCCCGAAGATTCATTGCAAGCTATGATGACTTGTTCGAAACTGCAAACGTGTTCCCTGAGGTTCGAAGCATGATAGAAACACTTTCTAAGATAAACTGCCGTCAGGGAGTAATTTCGGGCTTTGAAACAAGTCGTCTTGTCAGCAGCCTGAAAAAGTTTGACCTTGCTCAGTACTTTTCATTTATATCCGGCTCAGACGATATAGACGCCGGCGATAAAAGCGAGCGAGCTGTAAAGGTTGTAGAAAAGTACGGCTTTGCACCTGAGGAAACATTGTTTATCGGCGATATGTACCACGACTGGGAAACTGCCCGGAGAGTTGGTGCGGATTGCGTATTGATTGCAAAGGGACATCAGGGCGGCGATGTGCTTCGTGCTTACGGTGTGAGAGTGTTGGATAGTGCTGATGAATTGAAAGAGATTTTGTTGTAAACGTATTTTTTGTTGACAAAATTTAGCAATATATGATATAATGTTAGCAAACGAACTGTTAGGAATAGAACGGTTCGTTTGCTAACTTTTTTGAGGTGGTGAAAATATTGTGTCGGAAAATGAAAGGTTCATAGGCAAGGAGATTAAAAAGGTGTCAAATTGTATGAAGCGTGCCGCAGCGAGAAGCTGTACGGACGATGATGTGACAACTGCCAATAGTTGGCTGATAATGTACTTGTATGAACATGGGGAGGAGGATATTTTTCAAAAGGATATTGAATATGAATTTTCTATACGCCGCTCAACTTCATCAAGCATTATTTCGTTAATGGAAAAAAAAGGGTATATTGAGCGAGTTTCCGTTGCCCATGATGCACGGCTAAAAAAAATTATTCTAACGGATAAAGCACTGAAAATTTGCGATATCCTACAGAACAATATGATTGAATTCGAACAGACTCTTAAAGCCGGTATCCGTGACGAGGAGCTTACAGTTTTCTATTCTGTCCTAGATAAAATAGTTGATAATATTAATAATTTACAAATTAAGGAGTGAAAAGAATGATAAAACGACTTCTTGCCTGTGTCAGGGAGTATAAGACTCCGTCAAAGCTTGCACCGCTTTTTGTTGTGTGCGAGGTAATATTGGAGGTTATTATCCCTATGCTCATGGCAAACCTGATTGACTTCGGTATTAACAAGAGCGATATGAACTATATAATGAAAATAGGCTTAACGCTGGTTGTACTGTGTCTGATGTCGCTTACGTTCGGTGCACTTGCAGGAAAGTATGCCGCTAAGGCTGCCGCTGGATTTGCGAAGAATTTGAGAAAGGATATGTACTATAATGTGCAGAATTTTTCTTTTTCCAATATCGACAAATTTTCAACGTCCAGTCTGGTGACACGTCTTACTACAGATGTTGCCAACGTTCAGAATGCCTATATGATGATTGTCAGAACAGCGTTTCGAAGTCCGGCAATGATAGTGTTTAGCTTGATTATGGCTTTCAGGCTTAATTCACAGGTGGCTTTGGTGCTGCTGGGAGTTATCCCGATATTGACAATTGGCTTTCTGCTGATTTTCTCCAATGCACACCCGATTTTCGAAAAGGTGTTCAAAACCTACGATAAGCTGAATAATATTGTAGGCGAGAATCTTCACGGAATGAGAGTAGTAAAATCATTTGTTCGTGAAGAACACGAGGATAAAAAATTCAAAAATGTTTCTCAGGAGATATACGAATTATTCATTAAGGCAGAGAAAATTATTATATTTAATATGCCGCTTATGCAGTTTGTTATCTATATGTCGATGATACTTATTGCGTGGTTCAGTTCAAGACTGATTGTTGCTTCTCATAATGATCCGCTGGTTGGCATGACAACAGGACAGCTCACCAGTATGATTTTCTATTTGATGCAAATGCTTATGAACCTGATGATGCTTTCAATGATCTTTATGATGATTATTATTTCAAGAGCGTCAATGGAGAGAATTGACGAGGTTCTTTGTGAGGTGTCCGATCTTAAAAACGGAGATAACCCGATTTACGAGGTGAAGGACGGCTCGGTTACATTTGAGAATGTTTCGTTCAGCTATAACGGCGGCGATAAATTCTGTCTGAGCGATGTTGATATCAAAATCAAATCAGGCGAAACAGTAGGAATTATCGGCGGTACAGGTTCGTCAAAATCCAGCCTTGTGCAGCTTATCCCACGTCTTTACGATGCCACAAAGGGTAACGTTAAGGTGGGCGGAATTGACGTTCGTGAATATGACGTTGAAACGCTCAGAAATGAAGTTGCTATGGTGCTTCAAAAGAATGTGCTGTTCTCCGGTACTATTAAAGAGAATCTCCGCTGGGGCGATCCTAATGCCACTGATGAGGATATAGTAAGAGTATGTAAGCTTGCTCAGGCAGATGACTTTATCGAGAAATTCCCCGATAAGTACGACACCTACATAGAGCAGGGCGGTACGAATGTTTCCGGCGGTCAGAAGCAGCGTCTTTGTATAGCGAGAGCATTGCTTAAAAAGCCGAAGATACTTATTCTCGATGACTCTACCAGCGCCGTTGATACAAAGACAGACGCACTCATTCGAAAGGCTTTCGCACAGGAGATACCCGATACAACCAAGTTTATTATTGCTCAGAGAATCTCCTCTGTTGAGGACGCCGATAAGATAATTGTTCTTGACGGCGGCAAGGTGAACGGTTTTGGCACACCAGCCGAGATGATGAAGAACAATAAGATTTACCGTGAGGTTTATGAATCACAGATGAAAGGGGGAGCGGAAGATGAGTAAATCGAAGTCGAAGAAAAAGACGGCACAAAAGGCAGCCTCTAATCCAAAGACCGAGGTAAAGGAGAAGTCCATAGAGGAAAAAAAGACCGAAGCGAAAGCAGCT
>CACYEJ010000167.1 GCA_902773395.1 uncultured Ruminococcus sp. | reverse complement strand
AATATGCTCGGAAAAGCCGTCGTTCAACTTATTGATATCATCAATTTGTTGTTTCACTACGGCACGACGAAAAAACACGGCTCTAAACGCTTTGTGTATATAACAAAACGACAATACAATCGGTGCTTTATTAAGAAGCAGTGAATAAGCTTGTGAAATTCTTTTCTGTGTCAATATTTTCCTCACGGTGAGCAGACAGAAGTATATATTTCCCTTTCTCCAAGCCAAGTTTAGAATGAATATCAGACTCTATAATCTTATCCAGATTGGCATGTAATACCTCCGCCATCGGCGAACCGGTTATGCTTTTGGCCTATAAGCTAATTTAGGTAATAATCTCATTTGATTTCCATAGCAGCACGTCTTAATATAGATTTTGCAACCATTAACAGTTTTCTATAATAGCAGAACAAATAATCATATCAAAGCCAATGATTCTAATATGACCTCTCATGTTCTTGTACGCCTCAATATTTATCGTAGTTTATATACAGAACCCAAACTTAAATGTAGGATTAAACTTGATTTCATTAAAATGCTTATAGCAACTATCACTCAACCGCTTAGCTTCAGCTTCACTACACCAAGGAATATCTTTTTTTATCGTATAACCTGAAAGCTTCAACTGTTCAATTAGTTCCTCCGCACGTTCAGCAGGAATCTTTAAATGGTTCAACGCAGATAATAATGCTTGTTCCGAATACTCATTTGATTTTTTGATTTTTTCAGCAACAAAGCTACAATCGAATTCACCCTCGTATGGATAAATACATTTTCCTTGCTCCATCTCTTCAAAGATCCACTTGCTGAATTCGTCATTTAGTTTAAATTTAACCTTGGAGAATGACATATCCTTGAATGCATCGTAGTAATAAGGAGCGTTGATTGTATATGCGCTTTGGTTAGAACATCTCTGAAACGGCTGATATCCTACAGGCTCGACAGGTGTCAAGCTAAATCCATCGATTTTGTATTCTTCGCCTCTATCCCTCGCATAGTTTCCTCGCTCTGTTAGAGCAGCGGGAGAGGAAAACAGTATTCCGTAGTTTGGATTACCACCTAATTCTTTTAATTTGTTTTGATGGGCTTTATCGTTGATTCTTTTGCTATCAACTGGCTTCCAACTATTGGTATTTGCATCAAAATAACAGCACGCAAAGAACAGCGCCACTTTTATATCAGAAGTTATATCCATCATAGGAGTCGGTATCCCGTAATGCTGTGCTATGGCAAACCCATTGACATTTCCATATGGCCACGTTTTTACAGCTTCAATTGATTCTAACCATAAGCAAAACTCGAAGATGTTGATGATTCTCTTTAAATACACCGAATTGTTTATTGTAAAGTCATTGATGCCACGACAAATTGATGGATAAGACGTTTTGTAGTATGCCGCTTCTCCTCTGAAATAATTTTTAGCGTATCCTTGAGACACGATTTCTCTGCCATGATATTTTATCATATGTTTATCCCGAATGGCGTCTATCATAGTTGATACACTTGCTGCAATTAGATTATCCTTTCCTTTCAAGCATTCACTTATTTTCGCGCTCTCTTTTTCTATGCAGTCTGGGTCATTGGGAACAAATAGATCAACCATAAAAGGGAAAAGTGTTTGAAACCAATCCGTTCCAGGCGGGCTTGGAGCTAAGCCAAAAATCCCCGCCAAATAAGAATAATCATCCTTTGTAAGTTTTTCTTTTTTCTCAAGATCGTCAAATCTTGCTTGAATCTCTAACGCTGTTTTTCGTGTGTTTTCTTCTGCTTTTATGATACTTTTTATTTCATCAATTGATATTTCCGGAATATCGTCAAGATTATCTGCGTATCTACAACCAGCGTTAAAAAAATCGCTCTTAACAAACGACTTAAAGCAATTGATGTATTTACCGCGCTCACTGTATATATCTGTTAAATAGGACTCAACAAATTCATATCCGTTAGGGGTAATAAATAGTTTTGACCCTTCTTTTCGTTTCATATCTACTTTCTCCATATATAGGAAATGATTATCTTTTTCATAATCTGTATTTCGCACTTTAACTGTCAAAAACTAATTTCATTATATTTTTAAAAGTCTTTACCTTGTTATCACTTCAACCCTACAATTAAATTCTATCTTTTTATATTTGGCTTGTCAAGGAGAAGTTAGACAACGTTATATAATATCAAAGTCAATAATCTTTCTAAGCTTTTGAGTGCATATTTAAAACAGCGAGTCTAAACCAATATAGTTAGGCTCGCTGTTCAAATTAATCTTCCTTGCTTTCTTCGTTATTATCAAAGAAGCTATCGAGATTTTCAAACTCTTTCTTCTTCAAATCCCTTGTTGCGTCTGCGTATATATTTAGGGTTGTAGTAATATCGGTATGTCCGAGAACATCCTGAATAACCTTTACATTAACACCGGCTTCACACATTCTTGTAGTAAAAGTGTGTCGTAATGAATGACAACTGAAATTAGGTAACAGGACTTCAGGATTTTCATTTTT
>CACYEJ010000166.1 GCA_902773395.1 uncultured Ruminococcus sp. | reverse complement strand
ATTTTATTTCTGTTATACTCTGACAATAAATTTGTACTGTCCGTCACATAAGGAATATTATAATTCTCACAATATTGTTCCACATCAGCTCGTGAACAGCCAATCAGCGGACGCACAATGTTTCCTCTCACAGGAGGAATACCGCAAATGCCGTCAAGACCGCAGCCTCTTGTAATATTTAACAGCACAGTTTCTGCATTATCAGAAGCCGTATGTGCAGTAGCGATTACAGTAAATTCATCGTTGCACAGCTCTGCAAAAAAACGATAGCGTTCCTCTCTGCCGCACTCCTCAAGACCAATTTTTTTCTCTTTGGCAAGCCTTGCAATATCGACGCATTTAGTAAACAAAGGAACGCCCATTAGCTTACACTGCTCAACAACAAAATTAAAATCCCTCTCGGACTCCTCTCCACGTAGCATATGATTTAAATGAGCCGCTGTAATTGTAATCCCTAAACTTTCTGAATTCTTACTAAGACAATGCAGCAGTGACATCGAATCCGCACCGCCCGACAGACCAACAATTACTCTATTAACACCGTCCAGCATATGAAAATCATCAATTGCTTTCCTAACCCTATTAAACATCTATGACCTCCTTGGCGGTAAATCTCATAAATTCACCTCTCCAATGAAGCTCTACAGTACCCATTTCACCATGTCGATTCTTAGCAACAATACACTCACCGCTGTTCTTGTCGGCATTTTCATCATTATCGTCGTTATTTTCATTGTCACGATAATAATCCTGCCGATACAGAAAGAGAACGATGTCTGCGTCCTGCTCGATAGAACCGGAATCTCTCATATCCGAAAGCTGCGGACGATGATCGGCTCTCTGCTCACTTGCACGGGAAAGCTGAGATAGCGTGATAACCGGAACATTCAATTCCTTTGCAAGAATTTTAAGGCTTCGTGTAATCTCCGAAACCTCCTGCACTCTGTTGTCAATTCGTCTGCCGCTCTGCATTAATTGAAGATAGTCTATAATCACAAGCTGGACGCCTTTCAAACGTCTTAGCTTTGCTTTCATTGTGGGGACGGTTATACTTGGAGTATCATCTAAGTACAGCTCCGCCCCAGAAAGCACGTCGCCGGCTTGTATCAACCGTGACCATTCGTCCTCGGACATTTTGCCTGTCTTGATTTTTTGGCTTTCAATCAAACCTTCTGTTGACAAAAGTCTTGACGCAAGCTGTTCCTTTGACATTTCCAATGAAAAAAACGCAACCTTCTTTCTTTGCGTAACTGCAACACTTCTTGCAATATTCAGTGCAAAGGAAGTTTTACCCATACCGGGACGGGCCGCAAGCAAAATTAAGTCCGATTTATTCAAACCGGTGATATAATTATCCAAGCCCTTTATGCCGGTAGAAAGCGGCTTCATCTCCTCATTATCTGCTGAATTCAGCAAATCAAGGCGATCATACGTTTCCTGAATGACCTCGGAAATATGCTGCAAGCCTTGTATATTTTTACCCTGACGAATATCAAATATACGCTGCTCAGCTGAATCGACGAGTGTTTCCGATTCAAATACTCCCTCGCCTGCCTCTTCGATAGTCTTGCGTGAAGCTTCAATCAGCGAGCGAACATCATATTTTTCTCGGACGTATCTTGCGTATACATCAACGTTCTCGATAGAAAGTGCAGACTGACCAAGCTGTACGAGATAGGTTTTGTCTTTGGCTTCATCAAAGGATTTATTTTTCTTGAGAGTTTCCAGAACGGTAATAAAGTCTATGATCTTTCCCTCTGTAAAGAGGTCAAGCATAGCCTGATAAATCAGCTTATGCTGCTCCATATGAAACAGCTCCGCTCTCGGAAGAATCTCTGCCACCCTTGCCATACATTCAGAATCAATGAGTATCGCACCGAGTACCGCTTGCTCTGACTCAGGACTATACGGCATCTTCATTGCTGAATAGGTGTTATTCAAATCAATATCTGCCATATAATCCCTACCTTTCTGTTATTCGCAAACCTGAACAAAAATTTTAGCAGCAATTCCATTATACAGCTTTACCTCAACATCGTAGGTATCATACTGCTTAATTTCTCCCGTAATTGAAATCTTTCTCTTATCTACAACAATATTGTATCTCTGCTTTATTTCGTTTGCAATCTCTTTAGCTGTGATTGAACCGAAGAGTTTACCGTTATTTCCGGCTTTTGCATGAATTACAATTGTCTTTGCTTCCAGCTTTTCCTTTGCGGCATTTGCCTGTGCAATCTGCTGGTCAATTTTATACTGCTTTGAATCGGCAGCATTTTTCAATTCATTCATAGCCTGAGCATTTGCTTCCTTTGCAAGGTTTCTCGGAAAAAGAAAATTCCTTGCGTAGCCGTCGCTTACATTAACAAGCTCGCCTTTCTTTCCTGAGCCTTTTACATCTTGTAACAATACAACCTTCATATTATATATTCCTCCTCTTTATGGACGATGTGCTGTCAGTCGTTTCGGCGGCAAGTGCATTTATCGCATCAACAAGAAGCTCTCTCGCCTCTGCCTTGGAAACCTTTCCAAGATTAGTACCTGCCATTGTCTGATGACCGCCTCCGCCCAGACGTTCCATAACTAATTGAACATTCAAATCGCCTAGAGATCGTGCGGAAATACACATATTATCAAGCGATTTATAAATAACGTAAGAAGCTTGAACATCTCTTATGCTGAGCAGCTCATCGGCTGCTTGTGCAGCAGTAAGCCTGATGTCCTTATCCTGGTTCATTTTGTCGTCAGTACAGGCAATCGCACTGTTGTTATATATTTCAGCTTCCGACACAAGCTGTGATTTTGTCTTGTATGTGTTGAGAGAATCAGAGAAAAGCCGCTTAACCTCTACAGTATCTGCACCCTTTCTCTTCAGATATGCAGCCGCCTCAAAAGTACGCACACCGGTTCGAAGTACAAAATTCTTTGTATCCAGCATAATTCCGGCAAGCAGTGCCTCGGCTTCATAACGATTCAGAGCATCGTCGTTTATGTACTGTACCAGCTCTGTGACCATTTCACTCGCAGACGACGCAAACGGCTCATGGAAGAACACGCAGGCATTATCAATATGATTTACCATCATTCTGTGATGATCTATCACAACAACGTTTCTGCACTTTCTATAAAGCTCAGGATCTTCTACGAAATTAGGGGAATGTGTATCAACAATAATCAACATAGTTTTCTCGTTTACATTCTTCTTGGCTTCCGCAGGATCTATAAAAGTATCTTTATAGCCGTGAGAAATAAAGTTTTCAAGAAATATGCTTGCAAGAGTAGTATCTCGGTTGATAACTACTTTGGTTGGATTATCAAATGTTTTCGAGATAACGCTCCACATACCTATTGCAGAACCAACTGCATCGAGGTCCGAGGACTGATGTCCCATTACATATATATTGTCACACTGAGCAATTCTTTCAGATAGAGTCTTTGCGATTACACGAGCCTTAACCTTCTCATGTTTTTCCACTCCCTGAGCAACTCCGCCGAAAAATTCGTAATCATCTTTACTTTTAATTGCAACCTGATCTCCGCCTCTGCCAAGAGCAAGATCAAGAGCTTGGAGTGACCATGCCTCACACTCTTTCAGATTAGAAGCATTCCTGCCGATTCCCATTGAGATAGTAGTATCTATCGAGCCGTCAAAAACTTTAATTGCACGTATATCCTCAAGCAGCTTGAACTTCGACTCAATCGCAAGCTTCAAGTGCTTTTCATCAATAATGATCTTATATCTGCCTGAGGAGTTTTTCAAATACACACCGTTGAAAGAAAGCACCCAATTCTTTAGAATGGTTTCAACCTGAACCACAGCCTGATTCACGTTGTCGTCACTGATATTTCTTTCAAAATCATCTCTGTTGTCAAGGTTCACAGTTGCAACGACAGGTCTGGTTTCTTCATACAGCTTTGCAGTAACTTTGTACTCTGTATCGTCAATGTAGTATAAAACTACACCGTTGCTTATTTCGGACGCAATCACAGTATAATGTCTGTCGTCAAGCTCTACGTCAATACCGGAGCTTTCAATAATGGTATTGATGTCAATATCAGATATATAGGCAGAAATCACTTCGCCTGTACATTCCTTATTATGTGCAAGCTTTTTTCTGAATTTCACATTATACCACAAAATGTCACCCTTAGAGCCTGCTACGACTACGGGCACGGAAAATTTCTCCAGATAAGAATGATTGATTCCCTTAACACTTCTGACGGCATCGTGAACCACCTTGTTTACATACTTGCGATAACGAAAGCTCATAAATATGATAACAGCGGCAGAAATAACAGAAACACATATTTCAAATACAAATACATTATGGTCGTACTGACGGGCAGCAAAAGCCATTAACAGCAGCGAAATCGAAAACACAAGATACTGCGGCTGGAAATAAACCGGTCTCTTCATAACACCTCAACCTTTATGCGTAAGGTACGCACTTTGATATAATTACACGTCCATGATAATTGGCAGAATCATCGGATTACGGCGTGTTCTTTCAAATATTAGCTTAGAAACATCTTCCTTTACCCTATTCTTTATTGTGCTCCAATCGTGAATATTCTCATAGGCACAATCGTAAAGCACATCGGTAACACGTCTTCTTACCTCATCGAACAGATCCTCGGATTCACGCACATACACAAATCCACGGGAAACAATATCCGGACCGGAAATCACACTTCCGTTATCCGTGTCAAGCGTTGCAACAATTATCACCAAACCGTCCTGACCTAGATGCTTTCTGTCACGAAGAACGATACTGCCAACATCTCCAACACCGAGTCCGTCAACAAATACCTTTCCTGCCTGAACAGACGGCAGCTGCTTTAGATAAGACTCGTTAAGCTCGACAACATTTCCTACATCACCGATAAAGATATTTTTATGCTCCATACCCATTGACAGAGCAAGTTCTGCGTGCTTTCTCAAATGCTTCTGCTCGCCATGCACCGGAATGAAAAATTTAGGCTTAGTAAGACCGTGAATAATTTTCAACTCTTCTCTGCAAGCGTGACCCGAAACGTGTACCTCGTACATCGACTCATATACAACCTCACAGCCCTTTTTGAGCAGCTCGTCAACAACATTTCCGACTGTCTTTTCATTGCCGGGAATCGGGTTAGCGGAAATAATAATAAAGTCGCCGTAACCTACTTCAACCTTTCTATGGTCGGAATACGCCATTCTTGACAGAGCCGACATAGGCTCGCCCTGACTGCCCGTTGTGACTAAAACAATCTTCTCGTTGGGATATCGTTTTATTAAATCTATATCTATAACCACTTCATCGGGAATATCAAGATATCCAAGCTCCTTCGCAACCGCAATGTAGTTCAGCATACTTCTTCCTGAGAAAGCAATCTTTCTGTCGTGCTTCTGAGCACAGTAAACTATCTGCTGAATACGGCTAATATTTGACGCAAAGGTTGCAATTATAATTCGTTTGCTTTCCGCACGTGAAAACAGTCTTTCAAACGACTCCGAAACTGTCTGCTCAGTCATTGTATAACCGGGCTTATCAGCATTGGTAGACTCTGCCAGCAAGGCAAGTACGCCCTGCTTACCTAATTCTGCGAAACGTGCAAGGTCAATCATACCTCCGTAAATAGGGGTAAAATCAATCTTAAAGTCGCCTGTGTGAACAATCGTACCAACCTCTGTGTGAATTGCAATTGCAACTGAATCAGGGATAGAGTGATTCACGTGAATAAATTCAACCTTCATGCAGCCGAGCTTTATAGTATCGCCGGCTTTCACCGTATTAAGCTTAGCCTTATTGTAAAGCCCGTATTCTTTAAGCTTATTTCCTACAAGACCCAATGTGAGAGCCGTGCCGTAAATAGGAATGTTGACCTTTTCAAGCAAAAACGGTATAGAACCAATATGATCCTCATGACCATGAGTTAAGACCATACCTTTGATTCGATCGACATTCTGCTCAATATAGGAAAAATCGGGGATAACGAGATCCACTCCCAGCATATCTCCGTCAGGGAACGCCATACCGCAATCAAGAATAAAGATGTCGTTGTTACACTCAAACAGTGTAATATTCTTTCCGATCTCATTCAAGCCGCCCAAAAACATAATACGTATTGTCGGCTTAGCTTTTGTCTGATGCGACTGCGTTTTTTTCCTAACCGTGTTAGCCTTGCCTTTGGTGCGATTTGCCGGCTTCGACTTGGCACTCTTGCTGGAATACGCTCTGTTTCTATCGGTTCCGTGCTGCTTCTTGTAATTTACATTCATTTCCGTTAGATTCCTCCATTTATTTTAGATTTTTTCCGAATCGGTTCAATTTATGGAACATACATAGCGAACGGTGCCTATGATATTCTTTGCAAACCGATTATTTGTACAAAGCAAAAAAAGTATACATATATTATATGAGTAAAAACTTCATCAAGCTTTTTCAAAAAACTGCATTCAACTTCAAATCATTTAATCGCAGACCTTTGAAAAGGCTTGAGCTAATTTTATTATATCCATAATAACCCATTTTAAAATTCTGCAATGTATATATTTTAACCCAATTAGCGTTTAATGTCAAGTTAAGCATTTATTAAAACAGAGTAAAAGTTTGTTACAACTATTAAGCTGCTGTCACAAATACAATTTAAAAAGTCGCCTGTTTAACATATTTCTTTACAATTAAACGTCAAACTAAATCGTCTATGAGAATTATACACAAATTAAACATGGTTATTAATTGAAAATTTGGTA
The DNA here is from genome assembly GCA_902773395.1 of uncultured Ruminococcus sp. The sequence goes on along the minus strand of CACYEJ010000166.1, from coordinate 1,524 downwards.
TCTGATTTTAATAATTCTGTTTATTATATGAACAAAATATTCTTATTTTGAAATTTACTATAGTAGAAAACGGATTGTACTTTTGAATACAATCCGTTTCAACTATCCTAAACCTATCGAATAATATCTAAAATAAATTATTTTACCATGCTGGCTACTTCAGCTGCAAAATCGTCCTGACGCTTCTCAAGACCCTCGCCCTTCTCAAAGCGAACGAACTTCTTAATCTTAATTGAGCCGCCAAGAGCCTTTGCTGTTTCAGCAGTATAAGAACCAACAGTCTTAGAGTTGTCCTTTACAAACTCCTGATCTACAAGACAGTTCTCCTTATAGAACTTGCCAACCTTACCCTCAACAATCTTTGCAAGAACCTGCTCAGGCTTATTAGCCATCTTCGAATCCTGCTTCATCTGAGCAACCATGATCTCCTTCTCATGTTCGAGAACCTCAGCCGGAACATCAGACTCATCAAGATACTGAGTGTTAAGAGCTGCAATCTGCATTGCAACATCCTTACCGTAAGCGATGAACTCAGCACTAGCTGCATCAATATCTGTTTCAAAGTTTACAAGAACACCAATTTTGCCGCCTGCGTGTACGTATGCAACAGAAGCACCCTCGAATCTCTCGAAACGTCTAATCTTGATATTCTCACCGATTGTCTGGATTTTCTCCTGGAGAAGCTCTGCAACAGTAACCTCTGTGCCAACAGCCTTTGTCTGAGCAAGAGCGTCAACATCAGCCGGATTCTCAGCAATAACTGTATCAGCAAGTGTCTTTACAAAATTCTGGAAATCTGCATTCTTAGCAACGAAGTCTGTTTCGGCGTTTACCTCGATAACAACGCCAACTGTACCCTCAGCGTTAGTAGCAGCGTAAGCGATGCCCTCAGCAGCAATTCTGCCTGCCTTCTTAGCAACCTTTGCAAGACCCTGTTCTCTCAAAATATCAATAGCTGCGTCCATGTCGCCGTTAGCTTCTGTCAAAGCCTTCTTACAGTCCATCATACCGCAGCCTGTTTTCTCTCTAAGTGACTTTACGTCCTGTGCTGTAAATGCCATTGTCTTTTACCTCCGAATAATATATTTGAAATTCATTATTTATAAATTAAATCATTAGCTTCCGTTAATTTATGGCTTGACGGAAAATCCGCCAAAACCATAAATTACTAAAAGCAAGCGGAAAAAATTCAACAGTAAGAACGGATTACTCCTCTGTTTCCTCTTCGTCCTCTGTTTCGTCCTGAGCAGCTGCACCCATCTGACCCTCGTGGCCCTCGATGATAGCATTAGCAATTGTGCCTGCGATAAGCTTTACAGCTCTAATAGCATCGTCATTGCCAGGAATTACGTAGTCGATCTCATCAGGATCACAGTTTGTATCTACGATTGCAACAATCGGAATACCAAGCTTCTTAGCCTCTGCAACTGCAATTCTCTCCTTACGTGGATCTACGATAAACAAAGCACCCGGAATCTCGCCCATATCCTCAATGCCGCCCATGAACTTTTCGAGCTTCTCAAT
>CACYEJ010000165.1 GCA_902773395.1 uncultured Ruminococcus sp. | reverse complement strand
CATTGCGTTGTCTTTAGTGTTGCGGATTAACGATATCGGCATTTAATAGACCTCCCATTATAGTTGCGAAAGTATAAACATAAACTACTATTATTATAAATCAATTTCGCAATAATTTCAACTCTTTTTAAGAAAAACGCTAAAAATACGTTCCAATTTATTAGTGTTGCACAAAAGAGTATTTTTAAACTTTATACTATAAAAATCATTTATAAACTATCATCTGATTTTCTTTAAATTTTAGTAATCATGCATATTTATTCTGTCGTGTATGCTCGTTCGAAAATACCATTATTCTGAAGAGAAAGATTTTCATGTATTCGCACCTGGTTCTCATGCTGATTTTTGAACAAATCAGTGTTTTGCTTATTCTGTTCTATTATAAAATACAAAAAGGCTGCCGGAAGACCGACAGCCTGAATTGTTTGTTAAATTTGAAATTAAGGAATTATTCCTTAACGCCACCTTCTGCTACATTATCAACGATGAGACGTGAGAGGCAGCAGTAGATAATGATGATCGGGAGAATCGAAAGAACGATTGCACAGTATCTGACACCCTGGTCAGAAAGCTTATCGTTTGAAAGAATTGATTCAACCATCATAGGCATTGTGTACTGCTTGAATTCTCTTGAAATGAGGATCATTGATGGTGTATAGAAGTTGTTCCAGTTAGCGATGAAACAGAAAATAGCCTGTACGCCAACAGCCGGCTTAAGCATTGGAATAGCAATTCTTACGAATGTACTTAACTCGCCGGATCCGTCGATACGCGCCGCTTCAACGATTTCCGTAGGGAAGTTAGCCTTCATGTACTGACGCATATAGAATACGATCGCCGGAGCTGCAATTGCAGGAATAATGAGAGGCCAGTATGTATCAGTAAGTTTGAGCTTGCCCATAAACTGAACGAAACCAACTGATGTAACCTGCATAGGTACCATCATAACTGCAAGAATGAATGTATATGCTGGTGTTGCAAGCTTGAAATCGTAAATTACAAGACCGTAAGCTGTAAGTGAGGAGAAGAAGATACAAAGTGCTGTTGCAGAAACTGTGATAAAGAATGAGTTTCTGTAACCTACCCATGCACTGTATGTGATCTTGCCGATCTTGTTAAGATTGATTGTTTCCTTGATGTTTCTGAAGAAACTTGTTCCAGGAACGAAACTGAGAGGCTGATTAGTAATAGCCTGTGGATCACGTGTTGCGTTTACAAAAAGTATATAGATTGGTGCGAGCACCACGATTGTCACAAGAACAAGAACAGTCATAATAACTATTGACTTGGTCATGACTTTTCTTGAATAATTATCTTTTGCGTTATTCATAATCAGAACCCTCCGAATGATGATTTACTCTGAAGTTTTGCCTGCTTCCTCTGTTCCTTTGCAAGTGCCTTCTTTTTCTTGTCTTCCTTATCTGTATTCATTGCAAAGCAGATACATCCAAGTGCTGAAGTTATTACGAAGAGTATAACAGAAGCTGCAGCTGAGTAACCGTAGTTCTGAGGTATGATATGGAACTTGTTATAGATGAATACTGCGATTGTTTCTGTACTCTTGTTCCATGCTGTACCGTTTTTATAGAGGTAAGGGAGATCCCACATCTGGAGACCACCGATCATTGATGTTACGAGTGTGTAGATAACCATTGGACGGAGAAGCGGAAGTGTGATCTTTGTGAAAACCTGTCTGCTGTTTGCACCGTCGATGTCTGCCGCTTCAAAGAGAGACTTGCTGATACCCATGATAGCTGACATGAGCATGATCATTGTGTTACCAAACCACATCCATGTCTGTGCGAACATGATTACTCCTCTTGACTGCCACTTACCTTTTACAAAGTCAATAGGATCGTTTTCACTGATGAAGCCGTGATCAATTAAGAAACTGTTAATAGGGCCGTACTTAGTTTTTGAGAATAACATCAAAAATAATGCTGCTACTGAGGCCGCTGTTACAATGTTCGGTAAGTACATAACTATCTTGAAGAATGTCTTACCCTTGATCTTGAGGTTGATATCTGTAAACCAAACAGCTAAGAGTAATGATAAAGCTAACTGCGGAATAAAGTTACCAAACCAGAGTATGAGTGTATTAAACAGATCATTGAAAACGTCTTTATGAAGAGCCGCTTCTGTTCTGTTAGCGCCTCCGAAAAGGAGTATTTTGAAATTCGCCATTCCAACATAATCCTGAGCGAAGTTACCGTTACCGTATACAGAGAGTCTGAAGGTATTGATCAGCGGAACGAGCTGAAAAATAAAATAGACTATAAAGAAAGGTAAAATAAAATAATATCCGTATTTAGCGTAGCTAATTGATCGGATTTTGTTTTGTGCACTTGATTTCATTCTCAAAACGCCCTCCTAGGCACACATATTGTAATCAGGATAAAATCATTTTATTAACACAACACACACTCCTGCAGGGCATACCTGTCCTGCAGGAAGTGTGGTCAGTTAATATTTAATTTTTAAATCTGCTCAATTAATCAATTGTTACAGAACCGTCTGTGATCTGGCCAGCTACGCCATCCTTGAATGCATCCATAGCTTCATCAACTGTTGCATATGTGCCATCACAGTAGCCGTTTACAGCATTGCTGAATTCGTTCTTGATAACTGCATCGTATGGAGTGATTTTGCCCTTCATATCGATACCGTCAGCAACCTTGTTGAGTACTTCAAACTGGTTCTGGCCGCCGAGTACAGGAGCACCCTTGTATTCGCCCTTAGCGATGATAGCTTCCATAACCTTCTT
>CACYEJ010000164.1 GCA_902773395.1 uncultured Ruminococcus sp. | reverse complement strand
TTCCGTTTTAAAGAAAAACAGGCAAGAGCTTGCGAATTGCCGGTCTGAGAAAGATAAGTGCTAAATCTTAACGCTTTCGAGTATATAAGCTAACTCCAGATTGAAGATTAAGCCAATAGGAATTATCTAATGAGGTTTACTATAAATTTTTATACAAAACGATTTAGCGTATTATCCTGTTACTACAGCAGCAGTTAAAATCAATAAATCCGTTTTCGAGATAAGTATAGCATATTTTGTCGAAATTGTAAATAGTAATTTTAGAAAGTGTAAATAAAAATAAAACAATCTTAAAACTGTATTTACAATCGAAAAATAAGAGATATAATAGAAATAAAGAGTTTAAAAAAATCCTCATTGTTAAACGGAGCGTATAAAATATGGTCAAGAGAGTTTTTACAGTAGTTGCCGGTATTACATTTTTATGTGCACTGGGCGGCTTTATTTATGCAGACACTTGCGGATTATTCGTACAGAATAACGAAGCGGCAATGCAGCTTGTGGACAGATATATGTCTTTCGTAATGAAAAATTATGACGCCTCAGAGGAGAAAATTTCCTTTAGGGGCATAGTAAAAGAGGGCTGTGACTTCTGGTATTTCAATGACTACAATAGCCGGAAAATCGCAGAGAATCATTGTAAAGGCTCAGGCTTTGAGATTGAAAAAGCCGATTATTCAATTGAGTATGATTCGGTTGAATACAACAACAAACACTATACAATTGATGCAACCGTAACACAAGAGGTGAAATATAAAGATTATCCCGAAGAGGTGACGAGTACCTCAAAGCATACATTCACGATTGAGCAGCACGGAAATATGATGTATATAGTGAACGATGTTACAAAAGCTAAGGGAGATGCGTTAATCCCAAGCGAAGTTAAATCAGGCGTTAAAAAGGAAACACCGACAGAGCCGTTGAGAAGCGATTGTCCGGCGACTTCTGATAAAACTATTCGCAGATGAGTATATCTGCTGTCTTATTTTTGAATTCTCTAATGACGTGTAAATAATAAATTAAGCTGCCGGTTAGATTCCGACAGCTTTTATTATTGTTCTCTATTAATTATTCGTAAGCGGCAGTATAGGTTCTTACTCTCAGCGGTACTCCTACACTCTCAGATACTTTTTTGCATTCTGCAATTTCCTCTTCTCCAATTACGTCAACAACGGTAAATGTTACATTATCGGTGTACTTTTTGCACTCCTTGCCAAAGTCGAGCATTGCGTCAAACGACTTTATGCCGAAAGCCGGGTGAACAATTGTATTGTATTTTTCGGCGTTCGATGCGTTAAGACTGATTGAGATATAGTCTATATTGTCGCATATCTCTTTAACGATATCTCTTTTGTGAATCAGACAGCCAAGACCGTTTGTGTTTAAACGTGTTTTTATGCCCTTTTCACGAAGATACTTTGCCGTCTGTATCAGCACGTCAAAGGAGCTTGTCGGTTCGCCGTAGCCGCAGAATACAGCTTCACTGTAGTTTGTAAAGTCGAAAGCGTCAATTGCTGCTTTCACGTCCTCAAAGGGCGGATTGTGAGAGAGCCACAAGCTGCCTGAATCACCAACGGAATCGGTTGTTCTTCGAATACAGAACTCGCAGTTGCATGGACAGGCGTTTGTGATGTTCAAATATACATTGTTGTAGTAGGTATAAAGAATAGCGTCTTTTTGTTCACTCATTTTAAATTCTCCTTTTTTTATAGTTTGGTTTCAGGCTTGTATATATTCTTGATTTAAAGCTGAGCTTGTCAAGAGAAGCTCCAACTGTAAGAAATACTATCGCACCGGCTAACGGCTGTAGCCAACCGCTGATTAACGAAATCAAAAGCGATGTTTCAAAGCCGTACATTATTCCCTCTGCAATAAAGTAACCAATGATTGTAACTAGGCTTGTTGGCAAAAGCATTGCTATGTTCAGTGGGTGGAGTATTTTATCGTCTTTGTCGTGACGTTTTAAAATCTGTCTGCTTACTATAAACGGCAGCGTGTTCAGTGCTTTGATAATCGCTGTTGCAAATGCCCACTCAGGAGCGCCGGCGATGATATCAGCGAAAACTCCGCCTATTGATGCAGAAGCTATTGCATATGGAGCCGGCAGTATGCAGGACGCCAGATAAATAATTGAATCTCCGGCGTGGGTGTAGCCGTTATGTGCAGCCGGAATTCTGATGAATGATGTAACAACAGTGGTCAATGCGGCGAAAAGTCCCGTAAGTGCAATTAGCTGTATTCTGCTGTTTTTATTATTCATGGTAATCAGTCCTTTTGTATCTTGAAATATTTATGATTGGCTGATAAGATATTTCAAATTCGCTTCAAAATCAACCCCGTCATTCGGGTCAAAGCCGCTGTAGGCAATTGTCGTATTTACGGATTGTTCGATAAAATGACTTGCTGTTTCCAGTGCTTTTTGAATTCCATAGCCTTTAAGCAGACCGCCAAAAAATGTGGACGCAAACAAATCTCCCGTACCGGAAAAGCTGATTTTATTATAGTCTGTTCGAACCAGCAGTTCGATGCTTTTTCCGAAAACTCCGTTGTAGATTTTGTCACCGTCAATAATTCCGGTAACTGTAACCGTCTGGAAATTGCTGTCCGCAAGGGTATAAGCCATTTCTTCAACAGCGGATATTTTTTTTCTGAAAGGAAGCTCGGATACTTGAAAATAATCTCTTCCTGTGAGTATGCAAAGTTCCGTGAGGTTGGGCGTAATGAAATCTGCCTTTGCTGAAAGCTCGCCCATTTTATCGCACATTTCTTTGGTGTACTCCTTGTATACCTCGCCGTTGTCGCCCATTACAGGGTCAACTAATATAATGGAGCTGTCTGTTTTAAATACATCAATAAAATTCGAGATGAATTCTACCTGTTTGCTGTTGGCTATGTAGCCGCTGTAAATGCCGTCAAAGGAAGCGTTGTTGCTTTTCCAGATGTCTATGTAGTCGGAAAGATGCTCTGTGAAGTCAACCGTTTTATAAAGCGGATACTGCGTTTGATTGGTGAGTATTGCTGTGGGGATAGGGCAAGGCTGAATTCCCATTACGGACAAAACCGCAATCGCTGCGTTGAGAGAACATTTTCCAAATCCGGATAAATCGTTGATTACTGCTGCTTTTTTTGTCATATCTTTCACCTTTTTCTGACTGTCAGTAATAATATAATACAACTAAACTGGATATTTTAAAATAGCCAGTTTTTTATTTTTTTAGATGTACAGATTGCTTGGCGGCAAATTGTACGCCTTTTACGGAAATAATTTATATATTTGTAAAAAAGACTTGAAATATCTCAAGAAAAATTGTATAATGTATTATATATTAATACTCTTATTCACGATAACTGCGGTGTTCGGAATAAAAAAATTTTTTGAGAGAGGGTCTAAAAAATGTCAGCAAAAGGTTTTATTAATGAGTTTAAGGAGTTCGTGTCAAGAGGCAACGTAATTGATCTTGCAGTCGGTGTTATCATCGGCGGAGCTTTCCAGGGTATAGTATCATCTCTTTGTGATGACGTAATCACTCCGCTTATTCAGCTCATCATTGGTAAGGCAACAGGCAAAAGTTCTATTGAGGATATGACAAAGGCTTTGAACGTAGGGCCGATTGCGTTCGGCAACTTTATCTCTGCTGTTATCAATTTCTTTATAATGGCTATTATAATTTTCTGTATCGTTAAGGCTGTAAATAAGCTCACGACAATCGCTGTTAAGAAAGAAGAGGAAGAGGCTGAGGTTACTACTAAGGAGTGTCCTTTCTGCTTCAGCGAAATTTCTATTCAGGCTAAGAGATGTCCGCATTGTACTTCGCAGCTTGAAGAGGATAAGAAAATTAAGGTTGAAAAGAAATAATACTTATTCCTTTAAATATATAACTTTGTAAATAAAGCCGGTAGCCGTATTGTATTGCGGTTATCGGTTTTGTTTTTTTTACATAAATACACCTTTATTTAACAAAAAATTGTGAAAAGTTCATGGTTTTTCTTTACAAATCAAGTTAAGTATGGTATAATATTAAAAAGTTTTCCACACAAAAACATGTTGGTGTGGAAAACTTGCGGCACAGCAGCGGATACTCCGATTAAGTTTATTGTATGTTCAAAAAGAATCATCAAAGTTCAGGAGGACTATTATGGATATTATGACAGTAAATGGCAGAGAGTATAGGATAATAAAGCTTCTTGGAAAGGGAAAGGGTGGTTATTCGTATTTGGCAACGGACGGAGATAATTTCTTTGTACTAAAGCAAATTCATCACGAGCCGTGCAGCTGCTACACCTTTGGCAACAAGATTGAAACCGAGATGCGTGACTATCAGCGACTGAAAAATGTTGGTATCCGAATTCCTAAAATGCTGGAGGTTGATGTGGAGAACGAGCGTATTCTAAAGGAGTACATAAAGGGCGAAACGATTTTTGACTATGTTCTCAATGATAGAGATGTTGAGCCGTTTATTGAGCAGGTAAAAGAGATGTGTCGGGAACTTTACCCTAATAATCTGAATATTGACTATTTTCCAACAAATTTTGTTGTAAGACACGATAAGATATATTATGTTGATTACGAATGCAACGAGTATATGGATAAGTGGAATTTTGAGAACTGGGGTATTAAGTACTGGTCAAAGAGTAAGGAATTTATAAAGTACGTTGAGGAGAATAAGTAATAAAAAATACCGCCCGATTGATTAATTGATCGAGCGGTATAATTGTTTTTTTATAATAAAAAATGATTAAGGATTAAGCCTTGCCAACAGAACCGAACAGCTCCATTTTCTCCTTAACTGTAGCCTTGATAGCCTCAAAGCCCGGTGCAAGAAGCTTTCTCGGATCAAAGCCCTTACCCTGAAGATCCTTGCCCTCTTCGATGTACTTTCTTGTAGCTTCCTGGAATGAGAGCTGACACTCTGTGTTTACGTTAATCTTAGAAACACCAAGCTCGATAGCTTTCTTAATCATATCAGCTGGGATACCTGTACCACCGTGAAGTACGAGTGGC
>CACYEJ010000163.1 GCA_902773395.1 uncultured Ruminococcus sp. | reverse complement strand
CCTTTTTGAGAACGGAAAAATAGAAACAACTGTTACTCGTGCTAAAGAGGTTAGCTCTCTGGCCGAGAAATTCATCACAATTGCTAAGAAAAACGATCTTCACAGTAAGCGTCAGGTTATGGCTTTCGTAACAAACGAGACTGTAGCAAAGAAGCTTTTTGATGAGATCGCTCCTAAGTATGCAGATGTAAACGGCGGCTACACAAGAATCACAAAGATTGGTCCTCGCCGTGGCGATGCAGCAGAGATGGCAATTATTGAATTGATTTGATTGATTTCGATTTAATTATATAAACAGAGGCTTGGGCGGCGAGCTAACCGCCTGAGCCTTTTTAGAGAAGATTAATATTTCCGCTCGTGGCGCAGTTGGATAACGCAGCAGATTCCGATTCTGAAGAGCGGGGGTTCGAATCCCTTCGAGCGGGCTATGTACAAAGCTGGTATTTTATTGCCGGCTTTATTTTTTTCAAAATTTTATATATTCAACATGCACTATCCACAACTTAAGAAAATATCAAAAATTAAGGGAATGCATTTTGTAGCATTATGTCTGGGTTTTATAATATTTCGCTGTACTCAAAACCGCTTAAGTTGTGGACAGTGATTCAACATGTGTACTTTTGCAATTGGTTGCCGTGAATTTATACTCAAGCTTATAGGGGGTTTTTATGAAATATGATTGCGGATTTCAAAATGAAAATAATTGGTTCAGATATCGCACCGGCGGAATAATTATACATAATAATAAAATGCTCTTTGTAAAAAGTTGTATTGGGGATTATTATTATATGGTTGGAGGTGCAGTTCATTTAGGAGAAACATCAGTTTCATGTATAGAAAGGGAAGTTTTTGAAGAAACTGGAATCAAAGCTCATGTAAAGCACCTTGCGGTTATATGTGAAAACTTTTTTAAAGGGAATGGAGGTTTAATTCATGGGCTGGATTGTCATACTCTTGAATTATATTTCTCTCTGGAAATTGACAGTTTGGATTTGTTAAAAGATAAAACAGATATGGGCGAAGAGCTAGTGTGGATACCGGTGAATCAAATTGCTGATAAACGAATCAAGCCTACTTTTATCACTGAGCGTATATATGAAATAATTTCAAGTACAAATACTATTCATGTAATTGAAGAAAGAGATCGCTGAATTTTAAAGCATTGATATATGTTATTTTGCACATATAATTTTGTTGTTTTTTCACATAAATTTCAGTAAAAATTTAACCAAAAAATCACCTGAATCCTCAGAAATTTATTGCATTTGCGTTCGAGATTTGTTATAATAATATAGAGGTGGTAAGCGTGAGTAATATAATTTTTAACAAGTCAGTTGAATTCCTAGCTCAGATAGCTTTGTTTAACGAAGCATATTCAAAATCAGGTCTTGATGAAACAATTTCTAAAAGACTTCTTGCAGCTGCATCTGATATGGGTACTCATATCAATAAATCAGTGTATGGCGATGATAAGGGTGCTTTTAATGAGCATTTGCAGGAGGCGCTTAAATCTGCGGTTGAGTGCGTATATCTTCTTAAAACACTTAGCTCGATGAATCTGTTCCCATATGATTATGTTTATTTGATTTCTATGGTGCAGGATATTAAGAATGTTCTAATTGCATCTATTAATGCTAATAAAGCTACACCTGCATCACAAAGCAGGTGGGATAAATATAACAGTAAAAATTATTCCTCATAACTTTATTGGTACATATTTTATTGAGTTGTCTGTCTTATAGCATTTTGTTATAAGGGTTATTACCTCGTTTGTGCAAATTATATAAGACTGCTTGTTATGAATTACAATTTCTAATTTTCAGAGCTGTAACGTTTGTTGCAGTTCTTTTTTCTTTTTTGAACGAATACTGATACTTACTTAAACTATATTAAAGTTCCTTTAGGTGGGATTTTAGATTTGGGAGTAGCTAATCAATTTAGTATAATCAAATGAAAAAAATAAAAATATTTACAAACAGTCACTTTTTTCTGTTTTATGCCCTATATTTATCAGACTGTTTAGGGTGAAAGTTTGGATAAAATTACTCTATACGTTTTGGTTACAATCTGTTATAATATTCTATAGAAAAGAAAAGAATTGTAACCTTGCGATTACAACGGACGAGCCAATGTACGAAGGTTCGTCCGCCTTTTTTATAATTGGTATTTTTAGAAGAGAAGAGGTACTATGGAAAATAAAACGATGATGCAGTACTTTGAATGGTATCTGCCTAATAACGGTCTGTTCTGGGAGAGGTGCTGCGTTCAGGCAAAAAAACTCAGGGAGAACGGTATAAATATGATATGGCTTCCGCCGGCATATAAGGGTGCTACAGGCATGGAAAGCGTGGGCTATGATGTTTACGATACGTATGATCTTGGTGAATTTAATCAGCGTGGCAGCGTTCCCACAAAGTATGGTACAAAAAGACAGTATCTGAAAGCCGTTAGAACATTGCAGTCAAAGGGCATAGAGGTTTATGTTGATATCGTGCTTAACCATATGACAGGTGCAGACGAAGTGGAAGAGGTTTACGCTGTAGAAAATAATCCCGAAAACCGAGAAGAAGAAATCGGCGAGAAGATGAAGCGTACCGTATGGACAAAGTACACATTCCCCGGCAGAAAGGGTAAGTACTCAAAATTCACATGGAGTCATAAGAATTTTAACGGTACTGATTGGGACGAGAAGAAGCAGCAGACGGGTATTTTCCTATTTGACGGTAAGGCTTGGAATAACGAAACAGACGATGAGTTTGCTAATTTTGATTACCTTATGGGCACAGACCTCGACATGGAGAACCCCGAAACAGTTAAAGCTGTTACCGATTGGGGAAAATGGTATTTAGATACAGTAAAGCCGAACGGATTCCGTATAGACGCTGTAAAGCACATTCGATTCGAGTTTTACAGAGATTGGCTCAAGGAACTTAGAGAGCACACGGGAAATGATTTCTTTGCTGTGGGTGAGTATTGGTCAAGCGAGATTGATAAGCTAACGCATTACCTTGATGTTGTTGAGGATAGTATGTCGTTGTTTGATGTGCCGCTTCATTTCTCATTTCAAGACGCCGCAACTTCAAACGGTCACTATGATATGCGTATGCTTTTGGAGAATACCCTGTTGTCGCAGCGTCCGAATAATGCTGTTACCTTTGTAGATAACCACGATACTCAGCCGGGTCAGTCGTTGTTTTCATTCATACCTATGTGGTTTAAACCTATTGCATATTCGATAATATTATTGAGAAACGAAGGTATTCCGTGCGTATTTTACGGGGACTATTATGGAATTCCCAATGATAATATTCCGGCTGTACCGTCGCTCAAAAAGCTTGTGTATATCCGTAAGAAATATGCTTACGGTGAGCAGGAGGATTATTTTGATGATGACTCTGTTGTTGGCTTTGTTCGCAGAGGAGATGACGAGCACGAGAATTCAGGTGTTGCAGTGCTTATGACAAACGCTGAGTGCGGTTCAAAGGTGATGACTGTAGGAGAAAAATTTGCCGGTCAGCTGTTTTTTGATGCAATGAATCTGGCAGCTATTCCTGTTACTGTGGAAGAGGACGGTACAGCGGAGTTTTATGTAGATGGTGGTTCGGTGTCGGTTTGGATTAATGGCGATGCTTATAAAGATATTTGTTTGAATATTGAATGAGTGTGAATTTCTCAAAATTGATATATTCAAAAAAACATGTAACACAATTTAAAAATCCGCATAAGCTGTACTGGGAGATGATTTGAATTGATGCGTAATGATTTCAGTGCAGCAGCGTGTGTTAAGGGCGGCAGAGATGCCCCGATGCTTTCGGGCGTGGTTCGTTTTTTTCAGAAAAGGGACGGAGTGCTTGTAGAGGTTAATGTATCCGGATTGCCGAAGAGTAATCATACAGGATTTTTCGCACTGCATATCCATGAGGGCGATAGCTGTTCGGGTAAGGATTTTTCTGGAACAAAAGGACATTTTAATCCGGAAGATAGACCTCACCCAAATCATGCTGGTGATTTGCCGCCGCTTCTGTCATATTCAGGAAATGCTTATATGAAAGTAATGACAAATCGTTTCAGAGTGAGTGATATTATAGGGCGTACTGTAGTTATTCATAGTAATCCTGATGATTTTTATTCTCAGCCGTCGGGCGATTCCGGTGAGAAAATTGCTTGTGGTGTAATTCGCCGAACTGGTAACACCAGACGAACCGGCAACGCCGGAGGAAAATCGCACACCGACTTTTTGAGTTGAGTAACTATTTCGCCTGCGTCAGAATTTGTCCCGAAGGAGAGGTCAACGAACCGGCAACGCCGGAGGAAATACGCACACCAACTTTTTGGGTTAGGTGACTTTACCGCCTGCGTCAAAATTTGTCCCTAAGGAGAGGTCAACGAACCGGCAACGGCGGACGAAATACGAACACCAACTTTTTGAGTTGAGTAATTTTTTCATCTGCGTCAAATTTTATCACTAAGGTGTCCTTAACGAAGAAAATAAAAAAAGCGACTTGATAGGTTATCCGTTCAAGTCGTTTTTTACGTATATATATAAAGATAAAGATATTTATAATGAAGAGCTAGTCCGTCCTGTGTTAGTATCGGCTGCTATACCGTTCTTGTCAAATTCTACAACATAGTATTTATCGGATAAGAAACCTTTCTTTGTTCCGTATGTCCAAGCCTCTCCGCCGTAGGTAAAGCTGCTGTTATATTGGTTTGGTGTTCCAAGCAGATTAATTATCTCGTTTTTACTCATTCCGACTATTTTGTAATTACTATCCAAATCATAAGTCATCAAGTAACGACAGTGTGGAAAACTCTCCCACTTATCCACGGTAAATCTTGCGAGGTAAGTCATTAGTCCTAACTCTGTGATAACGGCAATTACAGCAAAAAACATAGCTGCAACAAAAGCTTTCTTCACACATTTTTCTTTGCTTTTCTCTCCGCAAGCTTTCAGCATAAAAGGAAGATTAATAATAATCAGAGGAATTATTACGTACATCACAGTAAAGAGCTGCTTTGAAATCTGCATAATAACCGAACCGTTAATTATCCGCATTAATCCTATCAGATAGTAAATTGCAAACAATGTGTAAAACGCAATTGATATGGTACGGCTTTTTATCTTTTTGTATTTTTTATCATTCATACTTTCACGCTTTCTTATAAACGATAAGTCCAAAAGCAATTTCTGTTTCTAACTCGTTTAGAGAGTTAAGCTTTGCTTGGTCTGTACGAGAGGTTTTGTAATAGTATGGTGTCATCTTGAAAAGGCTTACAATGTCCTCGTTTGTGGTAAATCTCCAAGTGTATTTTATTTCTTTAATGTCTTTGGCAGTGAAATGGTCAAGCTGTGGATTTTCGGTTTTGTTTTTATACGGCTTATCATAGACGGCACTTTTTAATCCGAAAAGATGATTCTCCAGCGGAACAGCTCTAATTAAGATTCCGTCATGCTTTAGCACTCTGGCGTACTCATCAGCGTTGGTAGGGGAAAATATGTTCATCACAACGTCACAGCTTTCGGTTTGAACAGGCAGTTCTGAGCAGCTTGCCGCCGCAAGACGAAGTTCCTTATCACGTTTTAGGGCGTAAATCAAAGCGTCCTTTGAAATGTCTATACCATATACGATTGAGTTTTCTACAGCCGTATGAATATTAGCAGTATAGTATCCTTCGCCGCAGCCTACGTCAAGAATGGTAATAGGCTTGGTGCATGACTTTTGATTGACCACATTTGCAATCTCATCAAGTAAAGGCTTATAGAAACCACGCTCCAGAAAGTCGTGACGGCACTGTAACATTAGTTTGTCATCGCCGTGACGCTTTTTAGAGGACTTTTGAGAGCGTAAAAGATTAACGTATCCTTGTTTTGATATGTCATAGCAGTGGTTATTATCACAGATGAACGTATGGTTATTCTCCGCCAAATGACTTTTGCATATAGGACAGATAAAAATATTATCGGACAAATTCCAACACTACCTTTCAAAAATATATTATAATCTTTACCCCAAATAAGGCAGCGTAGTTTCTCAGCAAAAGCCGCCGTCAACACCGAGTATTTGACCGGTAATAAAGTCTGCTTTGTCGCTTGCTAAGAAAGCAATTGTATTTGCAACGTCCTTTGGAGTGCCTAAGCGTCCTAAAGGAGTTTCATTTGCAAGTTCATTGAGGGTGTCTGAGTCGAAGTCGTGAGTGAGCATATCTGTTAGAATACAGCCCGGTGCAACAGCGTTGACAGTGATGCCGGAGGGTGCAACCTCCTTTGCCAAAGCTTTTGTAAGTCCGATAATACCAGCCTTGACCGCTGAGTAATGAACCTCGCATGACGCTCCCAGTGTGCCCCAAATGGACGAAACATTGATGATTTTGCCGCTCTTTGTATGAATCATTGACGGCAGAACGCTTTGACAGCAGTTGAATACGCCGCCAAGATTTATGTTTATCATTTTTGACCAGTCATCTGATGTTATGTCGGTAAATAGCTTCTGTTGGGCAATTCCGGCATTGTTGACAAGTACGTCAATTTTGTTATAAGTTTTGAGTGCAAAGGCAATCATGCTGTCAACCTCGGTTCGGTTGGATACATCGCATTTGAAAAGATATCCGCCGCCGCCGCATTTGATAATATTGTCGAGAACATGATGTGCTTGCTCTTCTGAGCGGTTATAGTTTACAATTATCTCATAACCCAGCTTTGAAAGCTCCAGTGCAGTTTCAGCTCCGATTCCTCTCGAAGCACCCGTAACAATCGCACAGCCCTTATTCATTAACAAGTACCTTTACAATCTCGGATACATACATTTTGTGGTAGTCATCACCGTGATAATATTCTTTGATTTTATCATTAAGCATAGACTCTTCGCTGATATCCTGAGCATATATCTTTTTGCATACAAATACAAGCCTAGCCTGCTCAAAATAAGGAGCATTTTCGTTAAATACAGGAGTAAAACCTGTAACCTTCGTCTTGTCAACATCTCTGCCCGAATGAGTGCCGCAGTATTTCAGGGCGTTTCGATACTCGGAATTAAATGCGGATATGGTAAAATACTCGTTGTTTTCTATAAATTCGTATGTGTAACGCTGTTTTCTGATGAAGATATAAGAAACAAGCTTGTTCCATAGTACGCCCATACCGCCCCAGCTTATTGTCATAGTGTTAAATTTTTCCTCATTGCCGGCAGTAACAAGAAGCCACTCGCCGCCGATTGTGTTGAATAAATTCCTGTTTAATTCATAGGGTGAAATTTCCTTCATAGCCATAGTATTGTTGTATATATTAAGCAGTAATATATACGTCCTCCTTCTGTTTGTGAATAATTAGTATTAGTATTAGCAATACAGTATTAAATGCTGTACTATCAATTTTATGAAAAAACTTTCTTTTATGTGAAAAGGCAAAGTGTCATAAGATAGTTAAAGCTTGAATAAAAAGAACTTCCACCTTCGACCATTAAATAAATAACTTCCACTTTTGTCCATTAAAATAAAAAAAGTTTGGAATAAAGAGACAGTAAGATAAGGTAGTTGAAGTATGAATATAAAATAACTTCCACCTTCGTCCATTAAATAAAAACTTCCACCTTCGTCCATTAAAATAAAAAAATTTTTTACCGGAATTACTTGAAAAAATCTCTGAAATTAATTATACTATATTTATGTGTGGGTGTAAAGTTTTTTTTGATTTTGCACGGTATGCAGAAAATTTGCATGTAAATACATATTGCTTGCATAAAAATTAGAATTTTTTAAAAAATCTGAATAAATATGCAAAAAACACTTGATTTTTTGCATAAACGGTGTATAATTATAACATCGACATTAACAGATTAAAGTTTTAAAAAATAAAAAAATTATGGAGGAATAAGACTATGGCTAAAAAAGAAATCAAAAAAGTTGTTCTTGCTTACTCCGGCGGACTTGATACGTCAATTATCATTCCGTGGCTAAAGGAGAACTATAATAATTGTGAGGTTATCGCAGTAAGCGGTGACGTTGGACAGGGTACAGAGCTGGAGGGCTTGGAGGAAAAGGCAATTGCTACAGGTGCTTCTAAGCTTTATATTGAGGATCTTAACAAAGAGTTTGTTGAGGATTATATCTGGCCTACTCTTAAAGCAGGTGCAGTGTATGAGAACAAGTACCTTTTGGGTACGTCTTTCGCTAGACCTATCATTGCAAAAAGAATTGTTGAAATTGCAAAGGCTGAGGGTGCAGACGCAATTTGCCACGGCTGTACAGGTAAGGGCAATGATCAGGTTCGTTTTGAGCTGACAATTAAGGCTTTCGCTCCTGATATGGAAATTATTGCACCCTGGAGAACTTGGGAGTTTAAATCAAGAGAAGAGGAAATTGCTTACGCCGAGGCTAAGAACATTCCTCTGAAGATTAACAGAGAAACTAACTACTCAAAGGATAAGAACCTCTGGCACCTCTCTCATGAGGGTCTTGACCTTGAGAATCCGGCAAATGAGCCGACATATAATAAAGAGGGCTTCTTGGAGCTTGGCGTATCTCCTGAGCAGGCACCCGATAAGCCGACATACGTAACTATCTCTTTTGAGAAGGGTATTCCGGTTGCTGTTGACGGCGAGAAGCTCAGCGCTGTTGATATCGTTAAGAAGCTCAATAAGCTCGGCGGCGAGAACGGCATTGGTATCGTTGATATGGTTGAGAACCGCCTTGTAGGTATGAAGGCTAGAGGCGTTTACGAAACTCCGGGCGGTACTATTCTTTATGCTGCTCATGCTAAGCTTGAGGAGATTTGCCTTGACAGAGATACTCTTCACTACAAGCAGAATGTTGCAAACCGTTTTGCAGAGCTTGTATACTTCGGTCAGTGGTTTACTCCTCTTCGTGAGGCTCTTTCTGCTTTCGTTGATAAGACTCAGGAAACAGTTACCGGCGATGTTAAGTTTAAGCTCTATAAGGGCAATATCATAGACGCAGGCGTTACTTCTCCGTACTCTCTCTATGATGAGGATATCGCTACCTTTGACGAGGACGAGGTTTACGATCAGAACGATTCTGCCGGATTTATCAATCTCTTCGGTCTTCCGATTAAGGTTCAGGCTAAGAAAAAAGGATATTAATTCTTAACATTTTTACCGATTTCGGCATTTGTGGGAGGGTGTTTTTTACCCTCCCGTAAAGTGTTTTATAGGAACGGTGAAAATTTGGATTTTTTTAACAGAGGTGAAATATATGCAGCTTTGGAAAGGCAGATTTCAAAAGGCATTAAGTAAAACTACAAATGATTTTAATTCCTCAATTTCCTTTGACAGCAGAATGTATAGGGAGGATATCGAGGGAAGTATTGCCCACTCCGCAATGCTCGGCAAGTGCGGAATTATCTCGCAGGAGGACGCCGACGCAATTGGCGAGGGCTTGAAAGGTATCCTTGCAGATATCGAGAGCGGCAAGCTTACGATTGACCCTGAGGCTGAGGATATACATACATTTATCGAGGGCGAGCTTACCGCGCGTTTAGGCGATACAGGTAAGCGTCTGCATACAGCAAGAAGCAGAAATGATCAGGTTGCCGTTGATATCAAGCTGTATCTCAAAAAGCAGATTGACGAGGTAAGCGAGCTTGTAAAGGGGCTTGTACAGGTTATTTGCGAAAAGGCGTATGAGCATGCCGAAACCGTTATGCCCGGCTA
This sequence comes from uncultured Ruminococcus sp., assembly GCA_902773395.1. The sequence continues at coordinate 906 of CACYEJ010000163.1, read as the reverse complement.
TACTCATTTGCAGAGAGCGCAGCCGATTACCTTTGGTCATCACTTAATGGCGTATGCTGAGATGCTTCTTCGTGACATCGACAGACTCCACGACTGCAAAGACAGAATGGACGTTATGCCTCTCGGCAGCGGTGCTCTTGCCTGCACAACTTATCCTATTGACAGAAACATAACTAAGGAGCTGCTTGACTTCGAGAGCGTTACTCACAACAGTCTTGACGGCGTTTCCGACAGAGATTACTGTATTGAGCTTGCGGCGGTTTTGTCTATCATTATGGTGCATCTTTCGAGATTTTCCGAGGAAATCATTATGTGGTGCAGCTGGGAGTTTAAATTTGTAGAGCTTGACGATGCTTTTTCTACCGGTTCAAGTATTATGCCGCAGAAGAAAAATCCCGATATTGCCGAGCTTGTAAGAGGTAAGTCGGGCAGAGTATTCGGTGATTTGACAACATTGCTCACAGTTATGAAAGGTATAGCGCTTGCGTACAACAAGGATATGCAGGAGGATAAGGAAGCTATCTTTGATGCGATTGATACGGTTAAAATGTGCTTGACGGCATTTACACCTATGCTTGATACAATGAAGGTTCTTCCGCAGAATATGAGAAAAGCTGCCGCAGGCGGATTTATCAATGCGACTGATTGTGCAGATTATCTTGTAAAGAAGGGCTTGCCGTTCAGAGATGCTTACAAGGCAACGGGAGAGCTTGTTGCAAAGTGTATCGAGATGAATCTCACGCTTGAAACCCTGCCGATTGAAGAGTACAGGAAGATTTGCGATGTATTCGACGAGGGCGTTTATGAGGCAATAGGCTTGGAGAAATGCGCTTACGAGCGTTCGCCGATTGGCGGGCCAAGTCCGGATAATGTGAGAAAAGAAGTTGAACGTGTGAGATTGATTCT